>JBJKRP010000103.1:0-4396 GCA_046704565.1 Ignavibacteriaceae bacterium
AGCAAATATAGTTGCCGGTTTCAGGTCGGCAGTAGGCAAAGCAAAGAAAGGCGGCTTTAGATTTTTCCGACCTGATGACCTTGCCGCCGAGGTAATAAAATATTTGTTGAAGTCGGTTCCTCAAATAGACCCTCACCGGGTTGATGATTTGATTGTTGGGAATGCGGTGCCGGAAGCAGAGCAGGGATTGCAGGTAGGAAGAATGATTGCGCTTCAATGTCTGCCGGTTGAAGTCCCCGGCGAAACAATAAACAGATACTGCGCATCCGGAGTTGATACGATTGCAACTGCAGTTGCGCGCATCCGCTCCGGGATGATGGATTGCGTAATTGCCGGCGGCACGGAATCAATGTCGATGGTTCCTATTACCGGCTGGAAGCTTTCGCCGAATTATAAGTTTGCGGTTGAACATCCGGAATATTATCTCGGCATGGGGCTGACTGCGGAAGAGGTTGCAAAAGATTATAAAATTTCCCGCAAAGCTCAGGATGAATTTTCTTACGGCTCTCACATGAAAGCAGTAAACGCAATTAAAAAAGGATTCTTTAAAGATGAAATCGTTCCGATTGAAGTTGAAGAAGTTTGTCTTGAAAATGGAAAGAAAAAATCTAAAAAGTACATAGTTGATACTGACGAAGGACCAAGACCGGATACAACTTTGGAAGCTCTGGCAAAATTGAAACCGGTGTTTGCCGCAAACGGAACTGTTACTGCTGGAAATTCGTCGCAGACTTCGGATGGAGCCGCGTTCGTAGTAGTAATGTCAGAAGAAATGGTGAAGGAATTAAATCTTAAGCCGGCTGCACGTTTGGTCTCTTATGCGCTTGCCGGAGTTGATCCAAGAATAATGGGAATAGGTCCGGTTGAAGCTGTTCCAAAAGCATTGAAGAAAGCCGGAATGAAATTAAATGACATAGATTTGATAGAACTGAATGAAGCGTTTGCAGCACAGTCTCTGGCGGTTATAAATGAGCTTGGATTCAATCAGGAAATTACAAATGTAAACGGCGGCGCAATTGCATTGGGTCATCCGCTTGGATGCACCGGGGCAAAGCTAACGGTTCAAATCTTAAATGAATTAAGAAGAAGAAAAAAGAAATACGGTCTTGTTACCGCATGCGTTGGCGGCGGTCAGGGCGTAGCGGCAATTTATGAATTGCTGAATTAATAATTGAAATTAAAAAATGAAAAGGTGACGGAATGTCTGCAGAAACAAAAAACTTAAGTTCATTAAAAGGTGGAGAATTTTTAATTAAAGACTCTGAGCCGGAATCGATTTTTATCCCGGAAGAAATTACCGGGGAACAAAAGCTGATGGCTGATTCGGCGAGAGAATTTGTTGAGAAAGAAATATTACCTAATGTGAGCGCGATCGATCGTCAGGAGCCGGGTTTGGTTGTAAGCTTTCTTGAAAAAGCCGGAGAGCTTGGATTGCTCGGCACTGCAGTACCGGAACAGTACGGCGGGCTTGGAGAAGACTTCAACACAAATACTTTTCTTTCGATGGAGATGGGAGCGAGTTATTCTTTCGGAGTTTCATTTGCTGCACACACAGGCATCGGCACTCTTCCTATTCTTTACTATGGTTCGGAAGAACAAAAAGAAAAATTTCTTCCTAAGCTCGCTTCCGGAGAGATTAAAGCAGCTTACTGTTTGACTGAACCGACATCCGGCTCCGACGCGCTGTCTGCGAAGACAACAGCAAAGTTATCTGCCGACGGCAAATATTATATTCTAAACGGACAGAAGATGTGGATTACCAACGGCGGCTTTGCAGATATACTTATTACCTTTGCGCAAGTTGACGGCGATAAGTTTACGTGCTTTATTATCGACACAAAGTCCGAAGGATTTACCCGCGGCAAGGAAGAAGATAAAATGGGAATCAAAGGCTCATCAACTCGCGCGCTGTTTTTAGATAACGTGAAAGTTCCGAAAGAAAATATTCTCGGCGAGATTGGAAAAGGACATTACATTGCATTCAATATTTTGAATATTGGAAGATTCAAACTTTGTGCAATGACAACAGGCGGCGCAAAACGAATTATGTCAAACGCAGTTGAATATGCCAACGGAAGAAAACAATTCGGTCAGCCGATTTCAAATTTCGGCGCTATCAAATACAAGTTTGCAGAACAGGCAATAAGAATATTCGTTTCTGAATCTGCAACTCTAAGAACCAGCGGACTTATAAGTGACAAAGTTAAAGAGCTCGTTGCAGAAGGTTCTCAATATAACCAGGCTTTAATTGCCGCGGCGGAAGAGTATGCGATTGAATCTGCAATGTTGAAGGTGTTCGGTTCCGAAATGCTGAATTATGTTGTTGATGAAACTGTTCAGATATTCGGCGGCTACGGCTACTCGGAAGAATATCCGGCAGCAAGAGCTTACCGTGATTCAAGAATCAACAGAATATTTGAAGGCACAAATGAAATCAACCGCTTGCTTACTGTAGATATGCTTGTAAAGCGTTCGATGAAAGGTCGGTTGGACTTAATGGGACCTGCAATGGCTGTTCAAAAAGATTTGATGTCGGTTCCTTCCTTCGGTGAGAAGCCGGAAGGACTTCTTGCAAAAGAATTGGCTGCAATCAGAGCAGCTAAAAAAGCTATCCTGATGATTGCAGGTTCGGCTGTCCAGAAATTCATGATGAAGCTTGCCGAAGAGCAGGAAATAATAATGAATGTAACCGACATGTTGATTGAGGTTTTTACTTCCGAATCTGCAATCTTAAGAACGATGAAGCTTGCTATAACCAAAAGTGAAGAAGCAGCGCTGCCTTATTCAGAAATGACTCAGGTTTATGTGAGCGATTCTTTAGAAAGAATTAATCTTTACGGAAAGCATGCGATATCAGCTTTCGCTGAAGGAGATGAACTGAAGATGCTCTTGCTCGGTCTGAAGAGGTATACTAAGTTTGAGTCGGTAAACACTACTAAGCTTAGAAGAAATATTGCTGCCAGACTTATTGAGGCAGGGAAATATTGTCTCTGAAATCTAATTGTTAATATTGAAAGAAAATTATGTCAGATAAAGTTTTTACCAAATCAATGTTGAAAGAAGATTCGCTTAAAGGGAAAGTAATTTTAATTACCGGCGGCGGCACAGGTCTCGGCAAATCAATGGGAAAATATTTTGCACAGCTTGGTGCCGACTTAATCATTGCAAGCAGAAAGTATGATGTCCTTGAAGAGACAGCAAATGAAATCAAAAAAGAAACCAACAGAGAAGTTCTCCCGGTTAAGTGCGATGTTACCGACTATAATAAAATTGGAAATTTACTGAAACAGTCTTTGGAAAAATTTGGTAAGGTTGATTCTTTAGTAAATAATGCTGCTGGAAATTTTATAAGTCCGACTGAAAGATTATCTCACCGTGCATTCGACATAATTGTAAATATTGTTTTGAAAGGTACTTATTACTCAACCTTAGCTTTCGGCAAACATTGGATAAAAGAAAAGCAGCCTGCTTCGGTTTTAAATATAGTTACAACGTATGCATGGACAGGCTCTGCATACGTGGTTCCTTCGGCGGTTGCAAAATCCGGTGTATTGGCTCTTACGCGCTCGCTTGCTGTTGAATGGGCAAAGAATGGAATCCGTTTTAATGCGATTGCGCCGGGACTATTTCCAACCAAAGGAGCCTGGGAAAGATTATTTCCTAAAGGTCTTGCTGAAAAATTTGACCCGCTTAAAACAGTTCCGCTTGGAAGAACCGGCGAGCATCAGGAACTTGCAAACTTAGCTGCTTATCTTGTCTCCGATTATTCATCTTTCATCAACGGCGAGGTTGTTACAATTGACGGCGGTGAATGGCTTAAAGGTGCAGGTCAGTTTAATATGCTCGAATCAATTCCATCGGAAATGTGGGATGAAATTGAAAAAACAGTAAGGAATGTAAAAGGAAGTTAGATGAGAACAATAAATGGAGAAATATCTTTTTGAAGCCAACCAAAAATCAAAAGCTTTTCAAACATACTTATGATGTCGTTGTAAAGTTCAATGAGGTCGACATGCTTCATATAGTGAACAATGCCGTGTACTTCAATTATTTTGAACAGGCGAGAATTAAATATGCAAAGGATTTAGGAATTCTTCCGAAAGAAGGAATTGCCGAAAGTGGCTCAGCATTTTATATGGCAAGAAACGAAATAGACTATTTGAAGGTAGCTCTCTTCGAAGATAAGTTGCGAATATACACCAGAGTTCCGTATATTAAGCACAGCAGTTTTGGCTTTGAACACATTATAGAAAATGTTTTGACGCGAAAAATAATTGCTGAAGGTGCCGGAGTGCTTGTTCACGTAAACCCGGTAACTAAAAAATCCGTACCGCTTACGGATGAGTTTCGGAAAGCTGTCCTAAAATTTGAAAAGAAAGTAAAAATTATTCGATAA
>JBJKRP010000104.1:0-4520 GCA_046704565.1 Ignavibacteriaceae bacterium
TTGTGGCTTCCGAAACGGAAAGATTCAGTGCCGGCAGCTTTTCTTGTTTTTTGTGATGCTCTACTGATAAGTAATTAACTAATTCCTCAAGATTTATAAGATTGTTGGGATCGCTTTCGATTTCTAAATGATATTTACTTTCCGTCTGGATACTCCAAAAATTTTGCTGGTGAAGATAATAAAAAATTTTTTACGGTCAATGGATGATGCCGAAAAAAAATCCAGGTTAATGCGTTGCAATTTAGAAGCAGCCGGTCAAAAATTCCAGTTCATACTTAATGTTAAATTTGCCTGCTGGCAGTGCGAGGTCTTATTGATCACTATAAACTCATACCAGCCCAGAAGATTAACCGTTAAAGCATTATTCATCGATATTGATATTTCAGTCAACGGAGCTGTACTTTCGTATTTAGTATCGAGGGTCTTTACTAATCCCTTGTAATTGAATGTAGAGAGAGAGTAAAAACGCAGACCGAGAGCCACAGACCCGAACTGATTTTTAAATACAAATTTCGGCTCGGAATAAATTTCTTTTAAATATCTTGTTGGATGAGTCGAAAATGTTGCCCATGTAAGATCACCCTGCTCGGATAACTTAACATAGCCGAAATGCGTCAGACTAATATTACCGTTAAGCTTTATCTCGGAAGAATCAACGGCAGAGAACTGTCTGAAAGAATAGCTGCGGTAGTTGGTAGTTATATCTTCAAAGTTATAAACAGTATAATTTGCGGATACCTCGAAGCTGTTGGTGGAAGTAACATTTTTCCCTCTGTAGGTCCCGCCTGTAGTCAGGTTCAGAATCCTGTTTATATTGTTATTGGAGCTTTCTTCAGAATAAATGTAGACTATCTGGTTGTAGGTCCCTTCAAGGTTCATAAAAATATCAAAGAAAGGATTCAGCGTCTTAACGTAATTCAGCCTGGCAATAGAAAGAAGCTCGTCGCGGTCGTCGTAGTTAAGCTGGCTCGGCGTATCGTACCTAAGCTTGTTTTGAAAGAGGCTGAAGTTCAATTTATCGGAAGGCGAGATGCTGATGCTTCCGTTAAATGACAAAGTCATTTGCTTTGATATATTGTTCTTCATATTCTCCTGGTCCTGTCTTTCCTGAAGAAAGATCGGGTTCGAGCCGGGGAAATCAACAGCCTGATGTCTTTCGTCCCGTTCCGAATAATTGAACCGAAGACTTCCGTCAAATATATCCGAACGGAAGTTTGTAACCGATTCTATCTGGATTTTCAGTTCGTTTATCTCATCATCGAATATTGATGGAGACATTAATTTTAGAGATTTATATTTTGTATTCCTATCGATTGTTCTCCACGAAACCATCCCTGATAAATTTTGAGTAAACAGGCTTAGAAAATTTTCAAGCTGCAGGTTATCGCGCAGGATGTTGTTTGTCTCCGTTCTGCTTTGAATATTGTTCTTAATTCCGAACTGGCTTGCAGTAACCGAGTCGGCAATAAAATAAAAGTCTTTTCTATTTTGAAGATACTGGTAATTAACCGTATTCAGGAAGTTGCCTTCAAGTGAATTTGATGCCGCAAAGTTAAAATATCGTAAAGTATTTTTCCTGGGAGAGATATCTTCGTTTTCAAATTTGAGCTGAGAGAGCAGTATGAAATTCGAGGCGCTGTAATTGTCCAGCGAGCCTTCGGCACCATACATTAAGCCGTTATCGCTCTCACCGACCTGCCGGTTATTTTCATAACCGAAAAAAGGCGAGACTGCAACTTTATCAAAAGGATTTATTTGAGCATAAGCAGACAACGCCGACATTGAAGCCTGGTTTATATCAATCTGGCGGCTGTCTGAGTAAATGTCGTTGTTAAGGTGAAGCCCGAATCCGAAATACGGATTTACCGAGTAAGAGCTGCCTGCCGTAAGAGAGTGCTGGTCCCGGCTGCTCGGATCAATTGAGCGAATGTATGTCGTATTGAAATTTTCATTTAAAGATAGGTTTAGCCCGCCTGTCCTGTAATAGTATTCCAATATCGAATTAAGGTTAAAGGTATTAAGCTGCTTGCTGAAGGTACTGGAAAGGATATTTAAAGGGACTGCAGACTGAATATATTCAAGGCTGTCAAGTTGTCCCTGGGCAAAGACAGATGGTACAAGTGTCACCAGCAGAATTATTATTACAGCAGCTTTCTTCAAAAAAAAGATATTCCGGAAAAATGAAATACTTAACTAATCACTTTTAAAACTACTGCTTTATAACCAATTTATAAAGCGGAGAAACACTGTCGGCTGGCTTTCGCAGTGTGGGTAAGCCGCAACTCTCCAATAATTATCAACATCTGTATTGATATATAGAAGGTTGAAATCTACGGAGAGTGTCATTAACGATCGTTGAATAAAAATCCGTCCTCCGGAACTTTCCGAAAAATTTATTCTCCTGAACTACAATTTTATAATTTGCAGGAACTTCGATAGACTTAATTACACAACTGCTGAAGTGTTTAGTCAAAGTTCCGACTTCGGGAAAAATTATCTGAGGTATCCCGTATATTTTGTCGTCTGCATCAGATCAATTTCTCTTTTGCCGCAGGATAAGATACCCAGCCACTATATTATTATCCTAAGCATTGAAGACATCACCTCTAACCGGTATGCTGATATTTTCAAACCCAACCGATTTAAGTCTTTCGCCAAACTTCTGCTGTTGATCATAGTCGCCGTGAACTAAAAATATATTTTTCATTATTTTCTTATTTAAGCTGCTGCAGTACGACGTTAATTCGTTTGAATCCGCGTGAGCACTTAATGAGTTCATTACTACAATTTCGGAACGGACTTTGTATTCATCGCCGAGAATTTTTACTACGGGCTCCTTCTCAATTAATTTTCTTCCAAGAGTATTCTGCGCGCAGTAACCGGCAATAAGAATTATATTATTTTCGTTCTCAATATTATTTGCGAGGTGGTGAAGTATTCGTCCCGTTTCAGCCATTCCCGATGCGGATATTATAACCATTGGTCCCGAAAGATCGTTCAGTTTCTTTGAATCCTCTACGTCCGTTATATATGTTAGCTTGTTAAAGCCGAAGGGGTCTTCATATTTTCTCATGAACTGTACCGTGTCTTCATCAAAGCATTCGGGATGCGCTCTAAAAACCTTTGTAGCGCTGACGGATAGGGGGCTGTCCACATATATAGGAATCCTTTCTGCCTGGGGTGATTCAAAAATTTTATGGAAAGCATATACAAGCTCCTGCGTCCTTTCAAGACTGAAAGCAGGTATTATAATTTTGCCATTCCGGCTCACTGCTCTTTTAATAACATCAGCAAGCTTCGCGTTTGCACCCTCAATATTATCATGGAGCCTCCCGCCGTAAGTGCTTTCGCAAATCAGATAGTCGACGTCGGGAATCTTTTCCGGGTCTTTTAAAATCGGAAGATTAGGTCTGCCGAGGTCCCCGGAAAATCCAAGGCGGATTATCTTTCCGTTTTCTTTTATAGACAATAATGTTATTGCCGAGCCGAGTATGTGCCCAGCATCGTAAAATTGTACGGTAACATTTTCATCTATTTCGAATTCTTCATGATAATCCTTTGCTGTTAAAAGAGGTAGAACATTATCTGCATCTGCAATTGTGTATAACGGTTCAAAAAGATTCTTACCCTGCTTCTTCCTTTTTTTATTAACAAACTCAACATCCTTTTCCTGGATATGAGCACTGTCTTTAAGCATTACTTCAGAGAGATCTTTTGTTGCGGAAGTGCAAAAGATGGGTCCGTTAAATCCCTTTTTAACGAGAGTCGGTATATTGCCGAGGTGATCGATATGAGCATGGGAGAGTATAAGTGCATCAATTTCTTCAGGGTTAAACAAATCGAAATTCCTGTTTATTTCAAAAGCTTCCTTTCGTTTGCCCTGGTAAAGACCGCAGTCAAGAAGATAATTTTTTGCGTTTATAATTAAATGATGAGCTGAACCGGTAACTGTTCTGTCGGCGCCGACAAATTGTATCTGCATGGACTACCTTTCTAAAAAATTTTGGAGTGAAAGATAATCAAACCGGATGAATAAGCACAGAGACAACTGTACCGGCTCCTTTTTCACTTTCGATATTTATTTTAAAATTGTTTATGCGTGCGTATTCCTTTACCAAAGAGAGACCAAGCCCATTGCCTTCAAATCTTCTTGAGTTGCCGGTCGATTCCTGCGTGAACGGCTCAAATATCTTTTCCATGTAATCGCCGGCTATCCCTATCCCGGTATCTTTTATTTGAACATTTATTTCCCGGTCATTTATTTTTTCGATTGCAATACTTACCGATCCGCGGCTGGTGTACTTAATCGCATTGTCGATCAAGTTCTCAAATAACTTGACCGTAGTATAGTGATCGGATTTTATCTGCAGGTTACCACAGTCCTGCCGGAGCTCGAACTGCAGACTTTTATTCTTAGCGATAGTTGTAAAATTATGATAAAGACTTTCCAGAATTTCATTGAGGTTTACAATCTCGTAGTCGGCTTCGTACTTTCTTGTCCTAAGAGCAGACATATCGAG
>JBJKRP010000105.1:0-4467 GCA_046704565.1 Ignavibacteriaceae bacterium
TTGAAGATGAGCTTTCGAGTGGCGGTTAAAGTCCAAATCCAAAACCTGACAGCCGATTATCTTATCTTCAAAGATTCGCTCCGCACCGTTGCCCAATGGTAAAACCGAAACTCCGTCTGATCCAATACTTATGCTTCCGGCAGAAGTATTCATCTCATCATAGCTAAGGTTAATCCCGATATTCTTTCTCAGCCACGAATTAAGAATGCCGGTTCCATTTACACAAAGAAGAACGCCAAGGCGCTCCTGCTCGCTTGTATAATTAACATGAATAAAAGGGTTCACACGCGATCTTGAATCGTAACTTGCTTTATCGATTACCCCATAAATGACTCCCGACGTCCCGGCAGTTGCGGCAATTTCTCCCGGGTTTAGAACGTTCAGCGAGTATGCATTATTCGGCTGGTCGCCAGCTCGGTACGAAACTGCGGTACCTTCCTGCAATTCCAACTCGGCAGCCGCCTGCTTTGAAAGATGACCATGAACAGTAAAGGTCGGTTTAGCATCAGGGAAAACATTTTTATCGAATTCGAAATAATCCAGGACTTCTCTCGATAAATCTTTCTTTTTAAAGTCCCAGAAAATCCCTTCTGATAAACCGGAGTATGTTGTTGATATTTCACCGGTCAATTTCATCGCAATAAAATCTCCAGGCAGCATGAACTTGAAAATCTTTTTAAAATTTTCAGGTTCATTTTCCTTTACCCATCTAAGCTTTGATGCAGTAAAGTTGCCCGGCGAGTTAAGCATTTGCTGCAGGCATTTTTCTTTACCGATAGTTTGAAATGCCTTGTTTCCGATTTCGACGGCGCGGCTGTCGCACCATATTATAGATGGTCGGATGACGTTCATATTTTTATCAACAAGAACCAGTCCGTGCATCTGATAAGAGATGCCGATGCTTTTTATTTCTTTCCCGTTGATCTTAGCTTCTTGAAGAACCTGCTTGGTAAGAATTTTTATATAATCCCACCACATCTCCGGATTCTGCTCTGCCCAACCGGGCTTCGGAGAATCAATTTTCATTTCTTCTTTCGGATAGAATTGAGATGCAACCAGCTTCCCGGTTTCAATCTCAATAACCGCTGCTTTTATAGATGAGCTACCAACGTCATAACCAAGGCTAAACACTCAAAATTCTCCGTTTATTTCTTTGTAGTAAATTTATAAATTGTTGTCTGATGATAAACCTGTCCGGGTTTCAGAATAACCGAAGGCCATTGAGGCTCATGTGGAGAGTCTGGAAAATGCTGGGCTTCAAGGCATAAGCCAGCATGCTTCTGGTAAGCTATTCCGTCTTTCCCGATCTGTCCGTTCAAGAAATTTCCGGAATAAAACTGAACACCGGGCTGGTTCGTAAATTCCTGCATATATCTTCCGCTGGAAGGATCATACACATCTGCGGCTTCATGCATTTTCCCGTTGTAGTTATTAAGCACATAATTGAAATCATAACCGCCTGCAAATTTAAGCTGCTCATTATTATCATTTATTCTTGAGCCTATTTTCGTCGGCTTTCTAAAGTCTAAAGGAGTTCCTGCAACTTTTTCTATCTTCCCTGTCGGGATAAGCTGTCTATTGATAGGCGTAAATGAATTCGCGTTAATTTTTAACAGGCATCCGAGAATTGTATTATGCGGATCGCCTGTAAGATTGAAATACGAATGATGCGACAAATTTATGACCGTCTCTTTATCGGTGGTTGCTTCATACTGAATTTTCAATTCATTGTTGTTTGTAAGAGTGTAAGTAACATGTACCGTCATCTTGCCCGGGTAGCCCTGGTCGCCGTCGGGACTTATAAGTGTAAGTTCCAAAGCAGGACCGGCTTTAGTATCCAGCGGCTTTGCACTCCACACAACCTGGCTGAAGCCGTACCTGCCGCCGTGCAATTCATTACCTCTTTCATTAGCTGAAAGCTTGTATGTCTTTCCGTTTAATGTAATCTCGGCTCCACCGATTCTGTTGGCATAGCGTCCAACGATAGAACCGAAATAATCCGAACTGTTTACATAGCTTTTTAGATTGTCGTAGCCGAGGACGATGTCTGCATACTTACCATTCCTATCGGGCATAGTTAGAGAGACTAACCTGGCGCCGAAAGTAATTATCTTAGCTTCCGCGCCGAGCTTATTATGGAGCGCATATTCATAAACTTCTGTCCCGTTTGCCATTTTTCCAAACAGGGATTTTTGAATCATCGGGGCGTCCATTTTTCCAGACTGAGCAAAGACTGTTAAAAAAGAGAAAGCCAATGCCGATACCACGAGTAATAACTTTTTCATTTTATTCCTCCAAATGTTTGATTTGAAAATCTTGAGTAAACTTTAATTATTCTTCTTTCACGGGTTTAAATTTAACTATATAGATTATGCCGAGAATTATTAGAAGTGCGCCCCACCAAACGTCTGAGTGAAGCTGGTGAAGGACAACACCGGCGCCAAATGACGGGTCGAACAATCCATAAATTCCGGCTGCAAAAACTATAATACCGTAAATCAATAATATCGAACCGATGAAAAACCAAATTGAAATTCTTCCTTCTTCTGACATGTCTACCTCCTACCAGAAAATAATATTGAGTATTATAAAAACTACTAAGACTGCTCCAGCCCAGAATATTGGACGCTTAACTAACGGCAGATCACCTTCGGATGGAAGTACTGTGCATCCGCGAACCAGACCGTTAAGTTCGGCTTCATTTTTTGGCTTCGTTAAATAGCTGACAATTACAGTTACTCCAACACATATTAACCATGACCAGAGTGCTCTATACATATCTGCCGCCATTGTTTTAGCATCGGAAGACATAGCGAAAACTTTCAGCATGGCAGGATCAAATTTAACTGCCAGGTACATTCCAACAGAAGAGATAATGCCGGCTAATAATCCCCAGAAACCTCCGGCTGCAGTTGCTCTCTTCCAAAGCATTCCAAGCACAACCGTACCAAATAACGGTGCAATAAAGAAACTGAACAATGCTTGGACATAATCCATAATGCTTGCAAAATCCTGAACAAGATATGCGGTACCGATACTAACGATTACGCCGAGGAAGGTTGTCCATCTTCCCATTTTTACGTAATAAGCATCTTCTCTTTCAGTGCCTTTAAGCTTAAGGTGAATAGGCTTATAAATATCATACGTCCAGACGGTTGCAAAAGCACTTACATTGCCAGCCATGCCGGACATAAAACCGGCAATCAACGCGGTAATTCCCAGCCCCAACAGCCCGGGACTTAAATATCTTGCCAGCATCAAAGGAAGGACTTCGTTATAACTTTGAGCACCCGTTGCAACAGCCTGCTGCTCACTTACCAGGTGGGGTAGAACAGCTAAGCCTAACAAACCCGGAAGAATAACAATGAAAGGTACAAACATTTTAAAACCGGCACCAATTATCGGAGCCATTTTAGCCGAGCGCAAATCCTTTGCGGAAAGGAGTCTTTGAACTACGAGAAAGTCGGTAGTCCAGTATCCGAATGAAATGATTGCGCCGAGACCGAAAACAATGCCAACCCAGTTTATTCCCATAGGATTATCTTTAGCAGAGCCAAGTGTACTCCACAAGTGTATATAATCTCCATGCGGGAAGTTCTGGTGAATCTTTGCAACCAAGCCGCCCCAGCCGCCGGTTTCAATTAAGCCCAGTATAGGAACCAAAAGAGCGCCAAGCCAGATTAACACAAATTGAAGTACTTCATTAAAGATTGCCGAAAGAAGTCCTCCGAGGACAACGTAGACCATAACGGTAATGGAAGAAACCCAGATGCTGAAGTTAATATCCCAGCCGAGTACAACCTTCATTACCAGCGCCATAGCATACATATTTATGCCGCTCATAAGCACGGTCATAAAGCCAAAGGTAACCGCCGAAAGCATGCTTGCGCCTTCGCCGAAACGGAGCTTTAAATAACCAGGGACAGAATGCGTCTTCGAGATATAATAGAAAGGCATCATTATAATTGCCAGGAAGAGCATTGCAGGTATTGCACCAATCCAGTACCAGTGGGTTGCAAGGATACCGTACTGATAAGCAGAAGCCGCCCAGCCCATTAGCTCAAGAGAACCGAGATTTGCAGCCACAAAGGATAGACCTGCAATCCATGCAGTCATTTTTCTTCCCGCAAGGAAGAAGTCATCACCGGTTTTTGTAAACTTTAATAAATAGTATCCAATTCCCAAAACGAAAAGGAAATATATTGCGATGATTAAGGAATCAATCCAGTTCAGAGAAACCAGACTGGTACCTGCTGCTAACAGCCAGGTAAGACAAGGTACGATTTGACTTATCATAAGTTCCCAATGTTTTTATGTTGATGGTTATGTTTGTATTTCTGTAGAATACACTTAATTTAAAATTAGCATTCGGTATTTTTATAAAAAGCCTTTTTTGACTTTTTTATCACCATTTTGCGCAAATGAAGACTATTTATGCATTCTTCTGAATTCTCGAAGACCTACTAC
>JBJKRP010000106.1:0-4084 GCA_046704565.1 Ignavibacteriaceae bacterium
GTCCTTCAGCCGAGGCTTGCAAGAATTTTTACCGCAGCCGGAATTCACATCTGTGAAGGATATGGGCTTACGGAAACGTCACCGGTTCTTTCATGCAACCTCTTTGAAAAAGGAATGTATTGTTTGGGTTCCGCCGGCTTATCAATCCCCGGCGTGAAAATTAAAATAGATGTTGACGGTCAGATATTGGCGAAAGGTGAAAATGTTTTCAGCGGATATTATAATCAAACAGAGCTGACTAAAAATGCCTTTGATGATGAAGGCTGGTTCCGAACAGGCGATATTGGCGAACTCGTTCACGGGAGATTTTTGAAAATAACCGACAGAAAAAGTGAAGTATTCAAAACATCCGGTGGAAAGTTTGTTGCACCGCTTCCAATTGAAAACAAAATGAAAGAGTCCTGGTTCATTAAAAATTTAATGGTGATTGGTAAGGACAAGAAGTTTACCGCTGCATTGATTGTGCCGGACACCGTTTTCATTTTTAATTGGTGTAAGAAAAAAGGCTTGGATGAGCTTTCATTAAATGGAATGATTCATTCTTCGATTGTCAAAGAAAGAATCTGGGAAGACATTCAAAAATATAATAAAAGATTCTCGCATATAGAACAGATAAAAAAGTTTGAAATATTGTCCGATGACTGGACAGTTGAAACAGGTGAATTAACGCCGACTTTAAAATTGAAAAGGAAAATAATCTTAGAAAAGTACAGCGACGTTATTGAAAAAATTTATCGTGAAGAAGAAATCAAAAATTATAAAGAGATTCAATTATGAAAAGAGTAATTAAAGAAGTAGCCGTCCTTGGCTCCGGAGTAATGGGCTCACGAATTGCTGCTCACTTCGCAAACATAGGATGTAAAGTTTATCTGCTGGACATCGTTCCGAAAGAATTATCTGAAAAGGAAAAGAAAGAAGGTCTTTCTTTAACCGATAAGAAAGTTCGGAACAGAATTGTAAACGACAATTTGAGAAATGTTCTAAGCGCAAAACCTTCGCCAATATATCTTCAGTCATTTGCTACAAGAATTACTGCCGGAAATATTGAAGACGATTTGAATGTGCTGAAAAATGCTGATTGGATAATCGAAGCCGTGGTTGAGAATCTTGAAATCAAAAAAAACATTTTTGACAAAGTTGATAAATTCAGAAAGCCCGGCTCGCTGATTACAACTAACACTTCAGGAATCCCGGTTCATTTAATGATCGAAGGCAGAAGCGAAGACTTTCAAAATAACTTCTGCGGTGCTCATTTCTTTAATCCGCCTAGATATCTTCAGCTTCTTGAAATAATCCCGACTCCTAAAACCAATCATGAAGTTATAGACTTCTTAATGAATTATGGAAGCCTGTTTCTCGGCAAAACAACGGTTCTCTGCAAAGATACGCCGGCGTTTATAGCCAATAGGATCGGTGTCTTCAGCATGATGGCGGTCTTTAAGCTTATGAATGAGCTGAAGCTATCAATAAAAGAAATTGATACTCTAACCGGACCGTTAACAGGCAAACCGAAGTCTGCAACTTTTAGAACCTGCGATGTAGTAGGAATCGATACTCTGGTAAAAGTTGCGGACAATATTTACAAAGATTGTCAGGAAGATGAAATGCAGCAGTTGTTTTCTATTCCGGATTATGTGAAGAAAATGGTTGACAAAAATTGGCTCGGCGACAAATCTGGTCAAGGGTTTTATAAGAAAACGAAAAATGAAAAAGGCGAAACGGAAATTCTAGAGATGGACATAAATTCATTTGAATATAAGCCAAGCAGCAAATCAAAATTTGCATCGGTTACTGCAGCAAAGCCGATTGAAAATCTGCGCGACAGACTAAAAGCTCTGCACGCTGCACAGGATAAAGCCGGAGAGTTTTTACGGCTGCTTTCGTTCAACATTTTTAGTTATGCATCGCGCCGCGTACCGGAGATTGCAAATGAATTATACAAAATTGATGATGCAATGCGAGCAGGCTTCGGCTGGGAACTCGGTCCGTTTGAAACATGGGATGTACTCGGCTTAGAAAAAATTAGCAAGCTTATGGAAGAAGCAAAGCTTCCTCCGGCTAATTGGGTGAAAGAAATGCTTGGAAAAGGTTTCAAATCATTTTATCAAATTGAAAACGGTAAGAAAAAATATTTCGACCAGAATACTTTTTCATACAAAGAAATTCCCGGCAAGGATAATTTTATAATTCTCGATAACTACCGTGCTAACAAACCGGTCTGGCAAAATTCAGGTGCGACACTGCATGATATTGGCAGCGGAGTTCTTAATCTTGAGTTCCAGACAAAGATGAATACTATCGGCTCGGAGATTCTAGAAGCAATAAATAAATCAATTGAAATTGCTGAAAAAGATTTTGCCGGTCTGGTAATTGCGAACAACGGACAAAACTTTTCTGCCGGTGCAAACCTGGCAATGATGTTTATGCTTGCGACCGAACAGGAGTATGATGAGATTGACTTAGCGGTTCGAACTTTTCAGAACACTTCGATGAGAATTCGTTACTCAAGTATACCGGTTGTGGTTGCGCCGCATAATCTTGTGCTTGGCGGCGGGTGCGAGTTCTGTCTGCATGCCGATAAAATTCAAGCATCTGCGGAAACCTACATCGGCTTGGTTGAAGTTGGTGTAGGAATCATTCCGGCAGGCGGCGGCACAAAGGAAATGACTATGCGTGCTTCGGACAGCTATTCGGAAGGCGAAGTCGAATTCCCGGAACTTCAAAAAAGATTTATGAACATTGCAACCGCTAAAGTTGCAACGTCAGCTTATGAAGCTTTCGACATGGATATCTTCAAAAAAGGAAGAGACGAGATTACGGCTAATCCGAACAAAGTAATTATGGACGCGAAGCATTCTGTTTTAGCACTTGCGGAAAAAGGTTATTCGCAGCCGGTACAGAGAGATGATATAAAAGTTCTCGGCAGGGAAGCGCTTGCAACTCTACTGGTCGGTGCATATTCTTTCAGAATGGGAAATTATATTTCAGACCACGACAGGAAGATTGTTGAGAAGCTTGCTTACGTAATGAGCGGCGGCGATTTGACCACTGGTACTTTGGTTTCGGAAAAATATTTGCTTGATTTAGAAAGAGAAGCATTTCTGAGTCTGATAGGAGAAAAGAAAACATTGGAAAGAATTCAAAGCATTTTAACAACAGGAAAAACGTTGAGGAATTAGTTATGAGAGAAGCATATATAGTTGCCGGTTTCAGGTCGGCAGTAGGCAAAGCAAAGAAAGGCGGCTTTAGATTTTTCCGACCTGATGACCTTGCCGCCGAGGTAATAAAATATTTGTTGAAGTCGGTTCCTCAATTAGACCCTCACCGGGTTGATGATTTAATCGTTGGCAACGCAGTGCCGGAAGCAGAGCAGGGACTGCAGGTAGGAAGAATGATTGCGCTTCAATGTCTGCCGGTTGAAGTTCCCGGCGAAACAATAAACAGATACTGCGCATCCGGTGTCGATACGATTGCAACTGCTGTAGCGCGCATCCGTTCCGGGATGATGGATTGCGTAATTGCTGGCGGAACGGAATCAATGTCGATGGTTCCTATTACCGGCTGGAAACTCTCACCGAATTATAAGTTTGCGGTTGAACATCCGGAATATTATCTCGGCATGGGACTGACTGCGGAAGAGATTGCAAAAGATTATATAATTTCCCGCGAAGATCAGGATGAATTTTCTTACGGCTCTCACATGAAAGCAGTAAACGCAATTAAAAAAGGTTTCTTTAAAGATGAAATCGTTCCGATTGAAGTTGAAGAAGTTTATCTTGACAACGGAAAGAAAAAATCTAAAAAGTACATAGTTGATACTGACGAAGGACCGAGACCGGATACAACTTTGGAAGCTCTGGCAAAATTGAAACCGGTGTTTGCGGCAAATGGAACTGTCACTGCTGGAAATTCGTCGCAGACTTCGGATGGTGCCGCATTTGTAATAGTAATGTCTGAAGAAATGGTGAAGGAATTAAATCTTAAGCCGGCTGCGCGTTTGGTTTCCTATGCGCTTGCCGGAGTTGACCCAAGGATAATGGGAATAGGTCCGGTTGAGGCTGTTCCAAAAGCATTGAAGAAAGCC
>JBJKRP010000107.1:0-3525 GCA_046704565.1 Ignavibacteriaceae bacterium
GCAAGGGACCAAGCTCATCCCGAAATGCGATCAAGCTGCTCGAGATAATGAATTACCCTAAATCGGTTACAGACGAGGCAAATGAAATTTCAGATGAATTAATTTTCAATAGCCCGATTCTGAAAAAGAAAAGTAATTAAATTGAAGAGATTATCTATGAAGCATATTATACTGGGCGCCGGGGGAACCATCGGAATTGTTCTTGCAAAAGAGCTTCTCGCAAATAATGAAAGCATAAAGTTAGTCTCACGAAACAATCACGGCATGCCGCCTGCTGAAAGCGCTAAAGCCGACCTGACAGATTTCGATGACGTTAAGAATGCAGTTGAAGAAAACTCAATCGTCTATCTTACCGCCGGGCTTAAGTATGATGTAAAAGTCTGGCAGGCAAACTGGATGAACATTATGCGGAACACTGTTGAAGCATGCAAAGAAAAAAATTCAAAGCTGATTTTCTTCGATAACATTTATGCATTGGGAAGGGTAAACGGCAAGATGACGGAAGATTCTCCGCTAAATCCATGCAGTAAAAAAGGAGAAGTAAGAGCAAAGCTGATTGAATATCTTCAGTCTGAAATAAAGAGCAAGAATCTGGATATAATTATCGCACGCTCTGCAGATTTCTATGGACCTTATTCACAAACATCCAGTATTCCGGGTATACTTGTCATCGACAGACTCATAAAAGGCAAGAAGCCGCAGTGGTTTGTTAATGCCGATGCAAAGCACAGTTTCACATTTACCGAAGACTGCGGCAAGGCTCTTTATCTTTTAGCTAAAAACGAAAATGCCTTTAACCAGGTATGGCACCTTCCCACAGCTTCGCCGGCAATTACAGGAAGACAGTTTATCGAAATAACTGCACGAGTTCTCGGAGTCTCTCCGAAACTTATGGTAATGCCCAAATGGATGATTAAGGTCGGCGGCTTGTACGATTCAACTATCAGGGAACTCTACGAGATGCTTTACCAGAGCGAGTACGATTATGTGTTTGATTCAACCAAATTTGAAAATCACTTTTCTTTCAAACCCGTAACGTACAAAGCCGGAATAGCCGCAACTATATATTACTATAAGAACAATTATGCGAAACTTTGACGGAATAATCTTCGACGTTGACGGCACTTTGACCTCGACACTTGAGCTGATATTTGAATCATTCAGATATATTGCTAAAAAATATTTCAATAAATCCATGACCGACGATGAGTTTGCAAAGCTCTTCGGACCGCCTGAAGACGTAATACTAAAAGCGTGGGCAGGAGATAATTTTGAAACAGTCAGAAAAGATTATTATAATTATTATTCCGGCAACCACCACCTGGCGGAACTTTATCCCGGCATAAAAGAGCTGCTTGCTTTCATCAAATCCAAAAAAGTTTTTCTCTCAATTTATACTGGCAAAGGAAGAGAAGCCGCAACAATTACCTTGAAGAAGCTCGGCATCTACGATTATTTTGATATGATGATGACCGGCGACGACGTAAAAGAGCATAAGCCTTCAGCCGAAGGAATAAATAACTTCGTCGATAAATTTAATCTAAAGAAAGACAGAGTTTTGATGATCGGCGACTCTCCTGTTGATGTAAAAGCCGCCAGAGCCGCAGGAGTAAAAGCAGCTTCTGTTGTGTGGGATGAATATGCAAAGAAAACCAAAGATAGATTGAAGCCGGATTATCTTTTCCTTCATGTACATGAATTGGAAAAGTTTATTAAAGAAAATATCTGAAGGTCATTTGTCATTGGTCAATAGTCATTCGGTGGTTATTAGATTGTCATTCAATGGTCACTCAATCGTCATTCGGTGGTCATTCAGTAGTCATTTGTGGTCATTGGATGACTTGTTTGCCGAAGCTACGACTCAAGCCTTTTAAGCTTGCCCCTGTAGCTTTTTAAATACAATTCTTTCATTTCATCATTCAAGAATGATCTTGAAATTAAAGCTTCTGCCTGATCCGGCTTACCTGTTACTTCATTCATTATCTTGCTGCATCTTGTATCGTTTATTCCTATTCTCCTTGCAAATTCAACAAAGTCCGGTCTTGTATATTTTGAGCCGGCTTTATATGCTTCGGTTTGAAATCCGTCTTTAAATAATTCAAGAGCGGTATCAGTTTCGCCGGGCACATGCAGAGATGTATTTAACAGGTCATAAAATGGAGTAAGCAAATAATCACCATAAGTTTGATTCCTGTATAATGAAAAGTTCTTTAAGTGAGAATCGCCGTTGGATATTAAATAATTGAATAAGATAATTCTAAAATATTTTTCAATTTCTACCGGATAAGCGCTTACATATTTCTTTATTAAACCTGCAATCTCTTCATAGCTGAAATCATATTTATAATTCCTGCCGTGCGTTTCTTCAGTTCTGCCGGCAATCTGGGCAAAGTCTTCCTGAAGCAGCTTTTTATTTTCATCAACTACATCAAACCTTTTTGTTATATAAGCCATTTCATTATCCGCGAAAAAGATAATCCCGTTAACGGCGGTCTTAATATTAAAAACCTGACTAGCTATCTGAATGGTTAAATGTTCATTCGCAGGTACCTGATCAAGATTATTGAATTGACCTGACGGTACCGGTTTTAATATATACTGCCCGTTTTTTTCCGTAAGCCTTAATTCATTATCCTCAATTCTTAACGAATGCTTTATTTGAATGCCGGATAAGGAAAGCCTTCTTTGTGAATCAATTTTTATTTTGTTGAACTCGGGTCTAGTGAAATTAAGAGTATGGCTGAGCTTTTTTCCGCCGAATAATTTTTTAATACAATTGGGACAGTAAGAAGCAAACCCTTCCGCTAAACATCCCGGACAGTTGTTCAGCTTCATAATTCTCTCACTGTTATTCCGCCAATCGTATCGTTCACGGCAGTCTTTAATAGTCTTGTAAAATTATCGTTCTCATCTATTTTTAAAGTCCGGCACTGCAGTTCTTTATTTTCACCTTCCGCAAGCAAGCCGAAGAAGAACGGGAACAGATATTCCGAAACAAATTGCGCTTCTTGTTTTGGCAAGGATAAACTGATGGGAGGTTTTTCCCTGTCGGATAAATAATTGTCATAATATTTGAAATAATATTTATCTTCATGTCGGGATAAAATTCCAACCGGTTCATCGTTATATAACACTTCTGCTTTTAATTCATCCATTCTGTTTTACCTTAACCAAAATCGTAAGACCGAGCGCGGAAAAAACTTTTTGGAGTTGATCAATAGTAGGATTGCTTTTGCCCGATTCAATGTCTATTAGACTGCGTAATCCAAGCCCGCTTATTTCAGCAAGTTCTTTTTGAGTAATCTTTAAGAACTTCCGTCTTTCGTTTATTATTTTACCTATTTCAAATTTATCCATTTGCGAGTGCAGTATGTTGCATATTTTATAAATTGTTTGATACAATTATATAAATTTGCATCGAAATGTGCAATATATAGCACATTACTTCTTCGAAATTAAAACTATAGATGTGCTCAATAATTTGATTGGGATAGAAAAGCAGCTTGCATCCCGGCTGCTTAAATT
>JBJKRP010000108.1:0-20038 GCA_046704565.1 Ignavibacteriaceae bacterium
ACTGAAGGCTATGCAGTTGCCATCGGAAACGCAGCTATGATGAATGAATATTCCGTCAACTTGCGTAATGCAAATGAAATCTCCTCTGGCTTTTCAAGCGAAGGGAAGACTGCTGTGTTTATTTCTATTAACGGTGAACTATCGGGCATTATAGCTATTGCCGACGCGATTAAACCCTCTTCTATCGAGGCAGTTAACAGGCTTAAGAAGCTCGGCATTGAAGTAGTAATGATTACAGGCGACAACGAAAGGACTGCTAACGCAATAGCAAAGCAGGCGGGCATTGAAAAAGTAATCGCCGGAGTTCTTCCTCAGGATAAGGCTTCTCATGTTAAAAATTTGCAGAATGAAAATAAAGTCGTTGCAATGGTAGGAGACGGCATAAACGATTCTCCCGCGCTTGCTCAGGCAGACGTAGGTATAGCAATCGGCACCGGGACAGACGTAGCGATTGAAGCCTCCGACATAACATTGATTAAGGGCGACCTTACAGATGTAGTTAAAGCTATCAGGCTTTCCAACCGGACTTTATTGAAGATAAAACAGAATTTATTCTGGGCTTTTATTTATAACGTTGTCGGTATTCCGGTTGCGGCGTTCGGATTATTAAATCCTATCTATGCGGCGGCGGCAATGGCGTTCAGCTCGGTCAGCGTAGTTTCCAATTCGCTTCTGCTTAGAAGAGCCAGGCTGTAATAAATAACGATTAAAAGATTTATTAAGTGAATAAAAGTAATGAGCAAAATTATTTTCTCTTTACTGCTTCGAGGATTCAGCGTTAAAGAATGATAGTATATTGCAAATAGGTCTTTTGAATTACTGGGTTTTATTTTTATATTATCAAGTAAATAAATTACTCTGTTATGGTAAAGAAGCAAATAAAAAAATATAGTATTACCGACCCGAAACAATACGAAGATGAAATAGAATACTGGCGTCAAGTTTCACCCGAGGAAAAGCTTAGTATATTGCAGGAACTTAGGGAACAGTACATAAAACTTTTCAATAAAAAGAAATTATATAATGAAAGTCGAAAAGGACTTCGAAGAGTTTATAAGATTATTAAACTATCACAAAGTTAAATATCTTATTGTAGGGGCATACGCCGTTATCTTTCATACTCTTCCTAGAAATACCGGAGATATTGATTTTTTTATTGAGCCTTCTTCCGGTAATGCTGATAAAATATTGCAAGTCCTAAAAGATTTCGGCTTCGAGTATCTTGACTTTAAGAAGGAAGATTTTTTAATTCCAGACATTGTAATACAGTTAGGCTTTAGTCCCAACCGAATAGATATAATTACGGGGATATCAGGAATATCTTTCGAAGAAGCTTATAAAAATAAGATCAGAAGCAAAATAGGTTCGGAAAAAGTATATTTTATATCATCACCTGACCTTTTAAAAAATAAAGAATCTACGGGAAGAGCCAAGGATATTGCTGACGCAGAAATTCTAAGAAAATTTTTGAAGTAGATACCTTCAAGCTCTACTTGGGTAAATTTATGCAGCTAATTTCGTTTTCCGCTTTCTCTTGTGAGACGCATAATTTTTCTACAAACAGAAACGCTGTAAATGCAATGGGAAATAATCCTTAGCTTATTAAAATCCAAATTAAATTCTTCTTTGAGATTAAATATGGACGAGAAAGAAATTCAAAAAGTTCATCCGGGTGAGCCCCGGCTTAACCTCCTATCATCTTTATGACAGGTAAAAAGGTTTTACTCAAACCTATTAACATAAAAGTAAAACGACTTGCACTTTATTATTTGTATATTTTGTAAGTCGATATGGTGTTATTCATACACGGCGATTTAAGAAACTAGTCAACTTTAATTAGGAAAGTACTTAGAAGAATCGATTGCGGCGGGATAGTAAAAATATCTGCCGTAATTCCATTTAATAAGAATTAGAGAATGATGGTGCTGTTTATTGCGGTAAGCGTCGCGGAAGCCAGGTAGATTAAAGTCTATTCTTGAAACGGGATTTTCCAAACTGCAAGAAAGACAGACAACTTAAAACCGGCTCCGGTGCGTTATCACCGTGCAAAAATGTTTAAATTGCAGTAACTTAACATAGCTAACAAAATATCTTTCTACATGAATAAGAAATTACTTTTCATTTTCCTTCTTTTATTTATTGCGCCGGAAATACTGCCGCAGGCAAACGGTACGCTTTTCCTTTCACAAAAAAAAATAAATGAAGGCAAAGGAGACGTCCACGGGACTCTGAACATCAGCAGCGGTTGGAAGTTCCATCAAGGCGATAACGCCGTTTGGAAGCTTCCTTCTTATAACGACAGCGCTTGGCAGACTAAGAGGACAATGATATACGAAGACAGCTTAACCCGTGCGGAAAATACCGGGATATGCTGGTTCCGCCTAAAAATAGTCACCGACTCTTCTCTGTTTAATAAAGATATCGCCTTGCTTATCAGGCAGCACGGAGCTTCTGAAGTTTTTCTTGACGGGAAACTTATTAAGGAAATCGGAAAAGTCGGGAGTAACCCGCAAACCGAAGTTGTTGAAAATCCGGCAAACGTCCCTTTTGCAGTTAATCTTGATTCTTCAAAAACGCACCTTCTTGCAATAAGATATTCTTATATGAAAGTAAGAAAATTATATGAGCAATTAGGACAGATTGCATCAACCGCCGGGTTGAGTATTTCAGTAGGTATATTAAATCCAACGGTTGCAGCGTTCAGCAGTAGAGAACGAATAAGGACTGTGCTAAATATCTCTCTGTTCGGTATAGTCTTTGCGCTTGCAATTCTTCACCTGTTCCTATACTTCTTTTATAAAAGCCGGGTGGATAATCTTTATTACAGCATCTTCTCGATTTCACTTGCTGTTAACTTCCTTCTAGGATTATTAAGTATTTATATTTCAAGCCCGGTTACCGCAATAATAATTCAGATTTTATTATTGGTTGCTATTGTATTGTTGTTCCTTTTCTTCCTGGCGTTTATTTATTCTTTTTATTATAAAAGGCTGCTAAAGGCTTTTAAATGGTTTTTAGCTTTCGGCGTTTTCATATTATTAATACCGGTACTTGTTAACTTTATAAATCAGACTATACTAAACGACTTAATATTCGCATTTGCAATTATTGCTCTGCTCGAGGGAATAAGAGTTATAATTAAAGCTCTTATCAAAAGAGTAGAAGGGTCATGGATTATAGGAGTGGGCACCATTGCCTTTATCCTTGCGCTGCTGTTTAATTTTATCATTATACTTTTCCGGCTCATGGATGTAGTGTCAGGCGAACTTATGACGGCAGTGCTGTATTTCGGAATTGTTAGTCTGCCCATATTAATGTCTGTATACCTGGCAAGGGATTTTGCAAACACAAATCAAAAGCTCACACAAAAATTAAAGGAAGTAAGAGAGCTCTCCGAAAAGACGATAGAGCAGGAAAAGAGAGAAGCTGAGCTGATGCTGGAAAGCGAGAGAGAGAAAGCAAGGTTCAAGGTAGCGGAACTTCAATCCAGGGCGCTTGAAGCCGAAAACGAGAGGAAGGCGAAAGAGCTTGAAGAAGCCAGGAAGATCCAGCTTTCAATGCTTCCGAAGACTTTACCGCTTCTTAAGCAGATGGATATTGCGGTATATATGCAGACTGCAACCGAGGTTGGCGGCGATTATTATGATTTCCATTTAGATAAAGACGGCACCTTAACCACGGTGCTTGGCGACGCAACAGGTCACGGCGTAAAAGCAGGCGTAATGGTAACTGCAATAAAGAGCATGTTCGTTTCCAATTCGTCCAACATAGAAATTCCTACTATGTTCGCTCATTTTTCTAATTCGATACGTCAGTTAAATCTTGAATACATGTACATGTGCCTGGCTGTGCTGAAGATAAACGGTTATAAGATGCGCTTTGCAAGCGCGGGCATACCGCCTTTGCTTCTCCATAGGAAGCTTGAGGATAAGCTGGAATATATTACGCTTAAAGGAATGCCGCTCGGTACTAAAAACGGCTACCCATATAAAGAAATTGAGCTCGATCTGTCTCCAGGAGATACTGTTTTATTGATGAGCGACGGTTACCCGGAATTATTTAATGATCATGAAGAAATGTTCGACTACGATGGTATTTTTGATTTTGTTAAAGGCATTGTCGGCGGTACTCCCGAAGAGATCATCGAACGTCTTAAAGAATCAATTGAAAAATGGAGGAACGGAACGGCGGTTAGAGATGACGTTACCTTTATCGTAATAAAAATGAAATGATCTGCTGAATTGTTAATTCTGCCGAATAAAGATATGCGGATGAGGCAATACGATCTTAATTCCTGGACTAAGCCTTTGCTTCATTCCTTTACTTAAAGTCTTCGGCTTTGATGTTATACTTCTTCATCATCCGCTGGAAGTTTTGTCTTGTCATCCCGGAAGCTTTAGCTGCCGCAGTTACGTTGCCGTTAAGCGATTTAAGCTTTTCTTCCACAAATTGTCTTTCAAATAAGCTCATAATATAATCTCGGGATTCCTTAAACGTGGAGCCGCTTATAGGAAGCACAGGCGCCTTCAATACTGGGTTTAAGCTTAACATCTTTTCAAGCAGGTCGCTTGTTATGTCTTCTCCTCTTGTTAACATTACCGCCCGTTCAATTAAGTTCTCCAGCTCTCTAATGTTCCCGGGGAACAGGTATGAATTAAGAGTTGAGACTGCTTCTGAAGAAAATCCTTTAACGTCTTTTTTCAAATGCTCGTTGTATTTAGCTAAAAAGTAGTTTGCCAGCACCGGTATGTCTTCGGCGCGTTCCCTAAGCGGCGGCAATTTAATTGCTACAACGTTTAGCCGGAAAAATAAATCCTCTCTAAAGCTTCCGTTCTTTATCTCTTCTTCAAGGTTGCGGTTTGTTGCTGCAATAAATCTTGCCTGAACTTTTATAGGCACATCACCGCCAAGCCTCTCAAACTCTCTTTCCTGAAGGACTCTCAATAACTTCTGCTGAAGGTTCTGCTGAAGGTTTCCTATCTCATCAAGAAAGATCGTTCCGTTCTGTGCAAGCTCAAACTTACCGAGCTTTCGTTCGGCAGCGCCGGTAAAGGCTCCTTTCTCAAAGCCGAATAATTCGGATTCAAGAAGATTATCCGGCACGGCGGAACAATTTAACCCGATAAACGGATGTCCAGTCCCTGCGGTACTGCCGTGGATGGCTCTTGCAACTAATTCCTTACCCGTTCCGCTTTCGCCGGTTATTAGAACCGGAACCGTGTTCGGAGTAGTAGAGACCATACCTATCAGTTTATAAATCTCCTGCATCCTCTGGCTTCTGCCGATTATTTCATAACGGTCTATAATATCGGCATTATAAGATACAGCATCATCGTTTTCGGAAGCAGGCGACTTCGATAAAGCTTTTTTAGTAAGCTCTCTAATTTTATTTATGTCAAGCGGCTTTGTAAGATAATCAAATGCGCCAAGCTGCATTGCTTTAATCGCATTCTGCATTATGCCGTAGCCTGTTATAATTATTGTCGGAATATTTATTCCCTGTTCTTGAAACTTCTTCAGCACTTCCAGACCTGTCATTTTGGGAAGCGTGATGTCCATAAAGATTAAATCGATATTTCCGGAGCCTGCAAGCCTTAGTCCTTCTTCGCCATCCTGCGCCATAACAGCCGAATATCCTTCCTTCTTTAGCACTTCAAGGAATGCAAACCTTATATTTTCATCGTCGTCTACTACAAGAATCTTTTCTTTATGCTTTGATTTGTCTTCCAACTTTTTCCTATATATTATATTAGATGCTCGGGCAGCGGATAGCCTTCATTCAACAGCGGTACGAAAATATTGAATGTGGTCCCTCTGCCTTTTTTGCTTTCGACGGTTATAATGCCGCGGTGGGCATTGATTGTCCTTTTAACCATTGGCAAACCCAAACCGGTGCCGTTCGTCTTTGTTGTGAAGAATGGGTCGAATATCTTTGAAATATTTTTGCCGTCGATGCCGGTGCCCGTATCCGTTATTTGCAGAAGGATACACTCCGTTCCTTTATGCAGGACAATTTCATACCGGTTCCTATCAGCCTCTTCTATGTTCGTATATCCGACAGCCTCTTCCAGCTTATAATCGCGGAGAGTCTTTTTAAGAATTGCTTTCTTTATAGAGATCGAAATTTCATTGTTCAAGTCTTTGCCTTGTTCCATATCCTCAAGAGAATTCCTTTTCTCATCAATCGACTGAACGGCATTCAAAAGGATATTTATTACGGCTTCCTTTAAGTGAGAGACGTCGAGTAGAATGGATGGGGTGGACGGCTCAATTTCTTTCCTTACTGAAATTCCCGATTTCTTAAACCGAAGCTGGACAAAGGTAAGGCTTTCATTTAATATTTCTTCTATGCTTGCCTTTTGAAAATTCATCGGTACAGGATAGGCATAATTCAAAAGCTTGGTTACCGTCTCTTCCATTTCTCCCGTGGAATTGAGAGCGACGGTAACAGATTTCTTTTCCGACTTTGCAAGATGATTCGATTCGGCTAGAAGCTGAAGGATCATTTTGATCGACGTAAGTGAGTTCCTGAATTCATGAGCGACAAAAGCGGCAATCTCGCCGGTAGCGGCAAGCTTCTCCGTCTTTACCAAAACACCCTCAAGCTGCTTGCGTTTGGTAATGTCCGTAATAACGGCTAAGACAGCTATTACTTCACCATCGCTTTTCATCGGGATTGCAATGTGCTCGATATACCGTTCACGCTGTTTATCGTCGGTTTTGCTATCGACACAGCTTTCTATTTTACTTTCAGAAATTGCCCGCATGCAGATGCAGTCGATACAGAACCCGTTGGTGCCGAATATCTTGCTGCAATCTTCGCCTTTTACGTCGTCGATGTTGTAGCCTGTAATAGTTTTGAATGCCGCGCTTGCAGTCTGTATTTTCAAATTTTTATCCAGCAGTAAAAATGCGCTCGGTACGTTATCGAGAATTGCCTGGAGCTTAGACTTCTCGGCAAAGAGTTCCTCTGTCCGGGATTCAACCATCTCTTCGAGATGTGTTTTATATTGTTGTATTTCCTCTTCGTGCTCATGAAGCGACTTCGCCATTATGTTAAACTGCTCGGCAAGCTTCTCAATCTCATCGCGCGTTTCAACCTTTACGCGGTAGTCGTAATTGCCCTTTGCAATTGTTTCCGCACCTTCGGTCAGCCTTCCGATTGAAACCGTAAAATGTCTTGTTGCCAGCAGGCTCAATACAAAGGAAATCATTAAGAATAAGATCAGTATGCCTGCAAATGTATATTCGTATATATGAACCGGGTGCATTATAACCGCTTTGGGTACTGCGACTAAAAGATAAAGCGGCATCGCAAGATTCTGCTGCAGGCTTGCATGATAGATTGAAGAGTAGCCGTAGAAAAGGGGAGAGTGGGAAATAATGTCGTCGCTTCCCTCAGTGATAATGGAATCTTTACCGGATAAAATTTGGGCGGCAACTCTAACGGGATAATCATGCTGCAAGTTGAACGTATTTCTTGAAGCAAGCAGTTTGTTCCAGCTCTTTTTCTTCTGGGAATGATAGAGATAATGCCCGTCCCCGCTAACAAGAATTACTTTTTCCTGCGGGTTAAGGCTCTTATATGTCTGGAGAGTCTTAAAAAGATTCTTAACAAAAACGTCGGCTATCAAAATACCGGTTACCTTATCCTTCAGATAAACCGGCATAGCAAAGCTGATAACCGGGACAAGGCTGCCATCCGGGCTAAGCAGTTCGGCGGGCGCTAATGCAATCTGGTTCTTCTCCAGGTTCTTTATTAATAAGAAATAATATACCTGGGGCACGTGCCTTAATTCATTTGAAGGTACTACGGTATAGATTTCTTTTTTATCGTTTGCATATGCAGATTGAACACGGGCGACCTCGTTGCCTTCTGTGTCTACAACCCGGAGCTGGTAATAAATTCCCTTCGTCTCGGCAAAAGATAAAAGATCATCATCAAGACTTTTTATGTCAACGGCATCAGAGGCGTAGCTTTCACGGCTCATATCTGTGCGAATGCGGTTGTTCAGGAATGAATTCCTGATCAGCATTAAATCCCGCTGTATGCCTATCATAAGGTTTGCGGTATTCTCCTTTATCAAGGACATGTCATGATCCAGGTTCTGCACGGCAGATTCCTTCATCGCTCTCGTGTTGGAGATTATACCGTAGATACCGACAAGGATGATCGGAAGGATTGAAAGACCGACAAATGCAATTATCAGTTTATTCCTTATCGAAAGCCAGGGGAATAATTTATTCAGCCGGTTCAATTCGAGCATCTCAATATGTTCGGGAGTATCATATTATCTTACAAATTTTTCGGCGAAATCTATGAATAGTGAAAATGAATTACAAATTGTACCAAAAGCCGGCAGGCGAGAGAGGACTCGCCGGGCTTATTCACTTAAAAAAATTCCAAAGTCTGCAGGTTGTTTGTTGCACCTCTCAAAGACTTGACTTCTCTCTTTAAAGAATTAAGAAGATTGTTTGCACACATTTTATGACCAGTTAAAGACTTCCGGTAGCTTCCATGCGAAGTCGGAGAGTTCCCAAATGAGGTTTCAGTAATCTGAAATAAGGTTGAGAAGTTCCGAAATCAAGTTAACGAGTCCCTATACGAAGTTTAAAATATTTGAATTGAGGTTTGGGAGTTTCGATATGAGGTTTCGAAACTCCGATATGAGGTTTCGAGGCTTTCAGCGGAGATTTTTAGTTATCTAAAATGGGACAAAAGCCTTCAAAACGATCTAAAATAGCGGTTTATTCGGTTTGGATGAGTAATTTTGTGATTTGACACTTGCGGTAATAACAAGGTTGATATTGTAAGATTGAAATCAACAATTTATTACACAGAGAATCGACGAGGAAATATTGAGACTCGTCCTTTGGATAAAAAATTGTTAGCTGTAGTACTCATCGAATACATTTAATTCTTCAATATTCAAATTATCTCTAATGGCGTCTAAAATAATATCGTACCATTCAATGCTGTCTGCGATCGGATCGATGATCTTTTTTATTTCCTTAGAAGTTAATTTCCTGACAAAATTTTCCTCAGCAACCTTTTGTATATTTTCAATTGTAAGCTGATAAATGACTTGACCCTTTTTCATAAAAACCTCCGTTAATTACTTAACAAATTGAGTAGTGTGTTTATTCTATTTTATTTGTGATATGTGGTTTCAAGATAAGCTGTTCTTTGTTGTTCAGTTAAATTAAAATAATTTGCTATTTCTTCTACAGTTTCTTTCCCCGTTCCAAATTCTTTTATCGTTCGATTATGATTTAACAAAGTCCAAAGCAATGCTCCTTCTACTTTTTGGCGAATGGGCATTTTATATTGACTTGGCATTTTAATTTCATAACCCATGTAATAAAATACTTATACTTTATTTTTAAAAATATATAAACTATTCATAATAATAAAAATCCGGGATAGAATTTATATGTGCCTTTTCCTTCTTTTCAAATTAGCCGTTTCCTATAAATTCCCGAGTCCCACCAGGTAATAAGTTGTTGCTTGCAAAAGTCAGTTCATTATGACTTCGGGCAATTCTCTTATGCTTTAGTTCTCAATTGAATCTCATTTTTGGGATCAGCATCCTACAAGCGTTGATTCTTAATATATTTTTTAGCTATATTATCAGCGGCAAATTTGGCATTATTATTGTCCTTTACGCTTAAAATTTTTAAATATTGAAAAAGAAGATTTTTATATTATCCCTGTCGCTTTTGTTCCTGGTATCCACCACGAGCTTACCGGTAGCGATTTATTATTGCCAGATGACGGATTCATATTCGTTGAATGAATGCCCGATGGAAATGAGCCAGCAAATGCAGGAGGAAGATTCATGCATGCAGGACGGCATAATGGACTCGATGTGCAAGACCATAAGCATGAATTGCTGCAGCGTTAAGACTATCAATGCTTCGGTAAAAGATAATTTCCTGGCTTCGCAGCAGAGCTTTGTTGATAATATACAGATCGTCGCCGTAATCAGCCTTAACGAACCCGGCGAAGCTTTATCGGCGCCCAATAGTACCGGCAAATTTTATTTCGACACGTCACCCCCTATTCACCAAAGTATACCTTTATATTTAACTAACTCGACTTTCCTGATCTAAAAGCAATTCCCAATTACCGGCAGCCGGCACGGGATACTTGTGCCCGGCACTTTCTTATTAAATCATTTACAATTTAGCTGAGAGACATCTCTCTTTAGCTTACAATAAATTATCAATAAAGGATAATTAAATGAAAAGAATATTTATCATAATAACGCTTTTATTTTTAGGCATTTCATCCGGCTTAACTTTTTCGCAGACTTCTCTGGATTCGCTCAAAGCCCGGGCTATCGAGTTAAGCCCGAAGATAAAGATGCTGAAGGCAAAGCTGAACGCAACGGAGGATATAGTGCCGCAGGTTTCTAATCTTCCCGACCCGATGCTCACGCTCGGGTTGATGAACCTGCCGACGAACTCATTTTCGTTTACGCAGGAAGCTATGACCGGGAAGGTTGTTGGACTTTCACAGCAGATTCCTTTTCCCGGAAAGCTAAGCACGATGGGAAAAGTCTCTCAGAAAGATGCCGACATTGTTAAGCAGGAACTTGATGATGCTGAAAATGAAATTACAAAGAACGTTACCGATGCATATTATGAGCTTGCATTCGTAAGGAAGTCAATCTCTTTAGAAAAAGAAAGCAAGACGCTTCTTAAAAGTATTGCAGATGTAGTAAGGACAAAATATTCTGTTAACACCGCAAGCCAGCAAAACCTGCTAAAGGTTGAGCTTGAGATAACGACGGTGAACGACAAGCTGGACGACCTTGCAAACCAGGAAGCAATGCAGCTTTCAATTTTGAATTCTTATCTGCTAAAGCCTGCAGATTCTCCTATCAATATAAATGAAGATTTTAAATTTGACTTTCTTTCTTTAACTCAGAAACAACTTGATTCGGCGGCTGTTGATAACAGACCATTCCTTAAAGGCATAAACATTGCCGAAGAGAAAGCCGCTCTGCAAAGGTCTCTTGCAAACCTGGATTACTATCCGAACTTTAGTGTCGGTGTTCAGTACACGCAGCGGGATAGAATAGCTCAGACAAATATGGACTTGCATGACCTGGTTTCTTTCGTCGTAGGAATTTCACTTCCGCTTAATTACGGCGGCAAGATAAGCGCAAAAGTTGAGCAGACAGAATCGATGGAAGAACTTTACAAGCAGCAGTACAACGCTTCTTTGCAGGTGCTCGATGCGAACTTCGGAAGCGCGGTATCCAAGCTGAATACCTTGAAAGAAAGAATTAAGCTTATAGATAACGGACTTATGCCGCAGGCGCAGCAGACTTTAAAGGCAGCACTTTCAAGCTACCAGGTGGGACAAATAGATTTTATGAACGTTATCGATGCGGAAAATAATTTATATAAGATAGAGACTAACCTTTACAGGCTGAAGTCAAATTACCTAAAAGAAATTTCGTCGCTCGAATTCTTAACCGGTTCGAAGCTTAACAAGAAATAGATTTTTAATGAGACCAAGGAGAAATTAAAGTGAAAAACAAAATAATATTTTATGGAATTATCGCAGTAGTAATTATTGCTGCAGCAGTTTATTTCATTTCCAAACCGGGCGAGTCCGCTAAAGCTGACCCACCTCAGGCAAAAACAAATTCAGGAAGAAAAATACTTTACTGGCGTGCGCCGATGAATCCTACGGAAATTTATAACCATCCCGGCAAGTCTAAAATGGGCATGGACCTCGTTCCTGTATACGCAGACCAGGGCGGCGGACAAGGGATTGTTTCGGTCGACCCTGAAGTCGTCCAGGATATGAATGTAAAATTATATACGGTTATCGACTCTACTCTTTCATCAACTGTAATTACAAACGGAGTTCTTAAGACAAATGAAACCGAAGATTACATAGTAACTACAAGAGTGAACGGCTGGGTTCAAAAGCTTTACGTTAATTATACAGGTGAGAAAGTAACTAAAGGCGAAAAGCTGATGGATATTTATTCACCAGAGCTTGTAGCTGCAGAGCAGGAGCTGCTTACTGCGTTGTCTTATCAAAAATCGGTCGATAACTCAAACAATAAAGACGTTCTCAGTAGCGGAAGCGAGCTTGTTAAGAATGCCGTCCGCAAGCTTCAGCTTCTTGAAATTCCGGATTCTGAAATTCAAAGAATCGAAAAGACAAAAGAGGTAAAAACCTACATTACTCTTTATGCACAGTATGCCGGAACGGTAATTACAAAAAATGTTCTTGAAGGACAGAAGATAATGGCTGGTCAGCCGCTGATGCAGATATCCAACCTCTCTACGCTCTGGCTTACGGCAGATATTTATGAATATGAGCTTTCAAAAATTCAGTTAGGCTCAATGGCAAAAATCAGATTTAATTTTCTGCGGGGAAAAGTTTACACCGGAAGAATTTCGTTCATCTATCCGACAATCAATGCGCAGACAAGAACTGCAAAAGTTAGAATAGACGTTCCGAATGCAAACGGAGAATTGATGCCTGAGATGTTCGCTAACGTTGAAATAAGCGGAAGAAAGCTCGGCGCTCATCCTATTATACCGGAAAGCGCAGTCATTAGAAGCGGCACGCAGAACCTTGTAATAATTTCTTTAGGCAGCGGCAGGTTCAAGCCGCAGAATGTAACTCTCGGCGATTATTCGAATGGTTACTATCAGGTTCTCGACGGACTGACAGAGGGGACAAACATTGTAACGTCAGCTCAGTTCTTAATCGATTCGGAAAGCAATCTTAGAGCGGCGGTTCAGCAGTTTGTACCTGCAAGCAATCCTACCGATACTTCCTCATCCAAATCCATGAAGGATATGAATTTGGGAAATATTAAATCCGAAGAAGGGAAAAAGATGAACATGAAAGAAGATGTTAAGAAACAATCTTCAACAGTTCAAACAAAAGAAATAAATGTAGCCGCAGTAGACAAGAATCACGACGGCAAAGTCTATCAGTGCCCGATGGATTTTGATGTTTTGTCCGATAAGCCGGGCGTAGATCCAAAATGCGGAATGAAGCTGCAGGAAGTTACGATTGCAAAGGCTAAAGAGAATTTAGTCGAGCATGGATTTAGAGTTAAGTAGGAAGGAGCTTTTTGATGACAGCAAATAATGTATCTAAAGACGGAGCAATCGGCAAGCTGATTGAATGGTCGCTTAATAATAAGTTTATCATAATCTTTCTTACCATCGCTTTAATCGGCGCAGGCATTTGGGCGCTCTCAAATATACCTGTAGACGCCTTCCCGGACTTGAGCGACGTCGAAGTAATTATCTACACCGAATATCCGGGGCAAGGTCCGCAAATAGTCGAAGATCAGGTAACTTATCCTATAACAACAAAAATGCTTTCCGTTCCGGATGCAAAGGTTGTTCGGGGATATTCATTCTTCGGCTTCTCGATGGTTTATGTAATATTTAAGGACGGAACCGATTTATACTGGGCGAGAAGCCGCGTGCTCGAGTATCTAAGCTCGCTTCGCAGCGACTTGCCGACAAACGTATCGCCCCAGCTCGGTCCCGACGCAACGGGTCTCGGATGGGTTTATGAATACACGCTTCAATCGGACAAAGAGAACCTGCAGCAGTTACGCTCGCTCCAGGATTATTTTTTAAGATATGATTTATCCGCAATTCCGGGCGTTGCAGAAGTTGCAAGTGTCGGGGGTTTTGTAAAACAGTACCAGGTAAATGTTGACCCGACAAAGCTTGCTTACTACAACATTCCACTTTCAAAAGTCAGGATGGCAATAAAGCAAAGCAACAATGACGTTGGCGGCAGGCTTCTTGAAATGGGCGAGATGGAATTTATGGTGCGCGGTCTCGGCTACATTAAAAGCGCAGACGACCTGAAGAACATTGTTATCGGTCATTCATCTGCAAGCGGTACACCGGTTTATCTTAAAGATGTTGCCGATGTTGACATTGGACCTGACTTGCGAAGAGGCGTTGCAGATTGGGATGGCAGAGGTGAGACAGTAGGTGGCATTATCATTATGCGTTATGGTGAAAATGCTCTGGATGTAATCAACCGTGTTAAGGAGCGGCTTAAAGAATTAAAGAAATCTTTGCCGCCTGATGTAAGGATAGTTCCCGCTTACGACCGGTCTTCTTTAATTGAAAGAGCGATGGGCACGCTTAAAGACAAACTGCTCGAAGAAAGTTTGGTAGTTGCACTTATAATTATTTTGTTCCTTCTTCATGTAAGAAGCTCACTTGTCGCAATCTTTACATTGCCCACAGCGGTGCTTGCCGCATTCCTAGTAATGAAGATGCAGGGAATAAATGCAAACATAATGTCGCTCTCCGGCATTGCGATTGCCATCGGAGCTATGGTGGACGCTTCGATAATAATGGTGGAGAATGCTCAGAGCCACATGGTGAAAGAGCAGCAGAAGCCGAAGGAAAAGCAGCGTCCTCACTGGACTGTTATACTTGAATCTTCCAAAGAAGTAGGACCATCAATATTTTATTCACTTCTGGTTATTACCGTTTCATTTCTTCCCGTGTTTACGCTTGAAGGTCAGTCGGGAAGATTATTCAAACCTCTTGCGTTTACAAAGACGTACTCGATGGCGGCGGCGGCTATTCTTGCCGTGACCATTGTTCCTGTTTTAATAGGATATTTTGTAAGAGGAAGAATGAGACCGGAAGAAGATAATCCTGTTACAAGGTTCTTAATAAAGATTTACAAACCCGTTGTAAACTTTGTAGTAAATAAAAGATGGTGGGTAATCGGTACTGCTGCTGCAATAATTCTAATTACAATTATTCCGTTCTCAAAGTTAGGCTCGGAATTTATGCCGCCGTTGAATGAAGGCGACTTGCTTTATATGCCGACTACGCTTCCGGGCATTTCTATTACGAAGGCAAAGGAATTACTTCAGCAGACGGATAAGATTATCAAAACTTTCCCTGAAGTTAAAAGCGTCTTTGGAAAAGCAGGACGTGCTAACACCGCCACGGACCCGGCGCCGCTTTCAATGTTCGAAACAACTATTCAATTAAAGCCGCAGGATGAATGGCCTAAAGGTATGACCGAGCAAAAGCTGGTTGATGAAATGAACCAGGCAATTCAAATTCCCGGTCTTACAAACGCCTGGACCATGCCGATTAAAACAAGAATCGATATGCTTTCCACAGGTATTAAAACTCCGGTTGGAATTAAAATTGCCGGACCAAACTTAGCTGTTCTTCAAACCATCGGCGAGCAGATTGAAAAGATAATCAAGACGGTTCCACACACAAGGTCGGTTTATGCCGAGCGTGCAATGGGCGGCAACTATGTCGACTTCAATATCGACAGAGACGCAATAGCACGGTATGGATTATCCGTACAGGATGTTCAGGATGTAATTATGTCTGCAATCGGCGGAATGAACATTACAACAACAGTTGAAGGACTCGAGCGCTATCCGGTTAACTTAAGATACCAGCGGGATTATAGAAATAATCTTGAAGCACTGAAGCGGGTGCTTGTACCGCTGCCCGGCGGCGGTAATGTTCCTCTTGCAGAGCTTGCCGATTTGGAAATAAAGAAAGGTCCGCCTGTTGTTAAGACTGAGGACGCCAGACCGAATGCATGGGTTTATATCGACCTTGATGATAACATCGACGTAGGAACTTATGTAAAAGATGCGCAGAAAATTGTAAATGAAAAACTAAAGCTGCCCGCAGGTTATTCAATCATCTGGAGCGGTCAGTATGAATACATGCAGGAAGCAGCAAAGAAGCTTGCGCTGGTTATACCGCTTACGCTGCTTATTGTTATGCTGCTGCTTTATATAAACACTAAGTCGGTTGTAAAGATGAGCATTATTCTGCTTTCGCTTCCGTTCTCGCTGGTTGGGGCTATTTGGTTCCTGTACCTTGCAGGCTACAATACAAGCGTTGCCGTTTGGGTTGGTGTAATAGCACTGCTTGGCGTGGCGGCGGAAATGGGAGTGGTTATGCTTCTTTATCTTGATATCGCTTACGACAACATGAAGAGTGAAGGTTTGATGACTTCTCTTGCCGCGCTTAAAGAGGCAACTTTCCACGGCGCTGCAAATAGAATCCGACCTATAATGATGACTGTAATGGCGCTGCTGTTCGGCTTGTTCCCGATTTTAATCGGAACCGGAACGGGCTCCGATGTAATGAAAAGAATTGCAGCCCCGATGTTCGGTGGTATTTTAACGACAATGATAATAGGATTGACTTTTTATCCGGCTGTTTTTTATCTGCTGAAAAAGCGCGAGGTAAAAAAGTTGATGGCTGAAGCTGTTCAAGAAAATAATTAAGGAGATTATCATGAAAGAAATAAAAGCATATGTAAGACCTGAGAAGGCGGAAGAAGTTATAACGGAGCTGGAATTAAACGGCTCAAGAGGTATGACAGTAATCGACGTATCGGTACTTGGAAGCTGGACCGACCCGAATAGGTCGAGGTTCTAGATGGAGTTCTGTGAGAAGTATTGCTCGAGTACAAAGATTTAGCTTATCTGTCAGGATGATGAAGTTGAAAAGATTATTGACATCATTCTACAAAAAGCACATACGGGACAAAAAGGCGACGGGAAGATTTTTGTCGCCGATATTTCCGATGCAATAAGCATCAGGACTAAAGAGCATGGAATTAAAGCTCTCGGCTAATTTTAAACGTAACACTAAAAGGTAACGATATGAAATACTTAGTCCTAATAATAGTAGCAGCGCTGTTTGCCTTTATCCTTTGGAAGAAGTTCAAGAAAGCTTCCGAAGGCAGAGACTGCTGCAAATAAACAATAGGAATATTGGAATTATGGAATTATGGAATAATTGAATAGACTGTACTCCAATATTCCACTACTCCAATAGAGTGTATTCAAGTGAAAGAAATATTTATCAAAATAAAAAAACAAGGAATATATAAAATGAAAAGCATAATTAAAGTTTCGTTTCTATCAGCCGTTATTCTTTTTATCATCGCTTCGTTATCATTTGCTCAAGACTCTACTATGAAAATGGGTCATCAAATGAAAAACAATACGATGGGTATGAAGGGAATGCAGATGGACAGCATGCATATGCATTCCGGTAAACTGATGAATAACATGAAGGGGATGGACTCATCTATTAAAGAATATACAGGCGTGATAGATTTGAAGTCTTTAGACATAAATAAAGACGGCAAGATTTATGAATGCCCGATGGACCTCAACGTTTTGTCTGATAAGCCCGGTGTTGATCCGAAGTGCGGAATGAAGCTGAAAGAAGTTAATCTTAGTCAGGCAAAGAAAAATCTGATTAAGCACGGTTTTAAAGTGAAATAGTTTGCTCTGACATTCAGCGCTGCGGCGGCGGAGTAATTTTATCGTTACGACGTGACGGCGCAAAGCATAACTTAGGCAGAAGGAAACGAAGAAATGAAATGTAAAAGCTGCGGATTGGATAATGACGAAGGCAATAAATTCTGCATCAATTGCGGAGAGCTGTTGAACAGCCTTAAGCAGCATAAAGTTTCCTGTTCCCGCAAGTCTCTTGAAAGACCAAAAGCCGGCTCGAAGGATAAAAGAAATAGACATAAGAGCAATAAAAAGAACAGCCATAAAAGCAGCAGAAAAAATTCTTTTGGTTCAAAGAGCTTTTTTACAACGGGTAAAAAGAATTATCATACTCTTAAGGGCAAAGCAAACGGACTTAAACCAATTTGGATAACGCTTGGTGTTATTATCTTTGCTATATTTATGGCTCTTTCTTTTGATGACATGTTTCATCGGTACCCGGAAAACAAGAATTATTCCGGCAGCGAAGTAAAGAGTATAAGCCCGGCAATAGAAGCCGCGGTTACGGAAATTTCTTCGAAGTTTATTTGTTCTTGTCTTACAAAGGAATGCGCTGCTACATCCCTGGAAGTATGTAAATGCGATATTGCTCAGGAAGAAAGGCAGTTCATAAGAGAAAATCTTCAAGAGAACAAAAAGCCTGCTGAGATAGTAATTGCAGTGGCAAAAAAATACGGCGTTCTTAAACCGAAATTTGCTTCAAAGTATAATGTAAAACCCGGCGAGGTGTATAGCTCCAAACTTGTCAAATTTTGAATGAAATTAATTATCAACAAAAAATATTAAAAGAAATAAAATGATAGGAAACATATTTATAGTCTTAGCTTTAATAGCAGCAGTCTTCAGCGTAATTAAATATTACCAGGCGGTTAAGGGAAATAAAAAAGCGCTCGCGATTGCAAGGTATGGTTACCATTCGATGTCTGCGCTTATAATTGCGGCAAGCCTTTTCTTTCTGTACATCATTATGACGCACCAGTATCAGTACAAATATGTATATGACTACACCAGTTCCGGCTTATCTACCGGGCTTTTGGTTTCAACATTCTACGCCGGGCAGGAAGGCAGCTTTATGCTGTGGCTTCTGCTTGCGGTCGTTGTCGGTATAGTTCTTCAAAATTATACTTCAAAAAAAGAAGATTTGGAACCGACGTTCATGATGGTCTATTCTTTTGCGCTTGTTTTTCTGATTGCAATGGTTACTCCTTTCTTTAAGAGCCCGTTTAATTATATCTGGTCGGATACAAATTACATTGACGCCAAGAACATTAACCAGTCTTTCTTAACTCTGCCTTTTCTTCAGAATTTTATTTTTTCTGATTCCGGCTCGCACCAAACTTTTGTACAGATGAGCCAAAGCTTAATTGATGCTCTAAAGGCGAACGGTATAGCGTTTTCGGACTTTTTAGTTAAGGGAAAGGGTCTTAACCCGCTCTTACAAAATATCTGGATGGAAGTTCATCCGCCTATTTTGTTCCTTGGCTTTGCACTTTCAATTGTGCCTTTTACCTTCGCTCTTTCCGCATTAATTAAAAATAGATACGACCGCTGGATTAAGTTAGCTTTGCCGTGGACAATCGCTGCATCACTGGTTTTAGGGCTCGGACTGATGATAGGCGGCTACTGGGCTTACGGCGTACTCGGCTGGGGCGGCTTTTGGGGCTGGGACCCGGTTGAAAATGCGAGCCTTATTCCGTGGCTCATCAGCGTAGCACTTATTCATACTATGCTGATCCAAAAGCATAGCCAAAATCCAAACCACAACCAGGATGGTAGTAATAAATTGCATTCAAACATAGCAGGAAGATTTGCAAAGACGAATCTTGTCCTTGCAATTCTAATGTTCCTGCTTGTTATATACAGTACCTTTTTAACAAGAAGCGGCATCCTTTCCAAGGCTTCGGTTCATTCATTCGAGGATCCGGGCGCTGCAGTTTACGTCTTCCTTATCTTATTTATAGCAGTATTTACGATAGCAGGCTTGGGTGCTGTTTATTACCGGCGAAAAAGTCTATCGCAGACTGAAACGGATAAAGAAAAATTTCTATCACGAGAAACGGGATTACTTTACGGCTCACTTTTTATTGTAGCTTCTGCCTCGGTAGTCTTTGTTGGAACTTCCGCGCCGATACTCGGAGAGTCTGTTCAAACAAGCTTTTACAGCAAGATGAACCTTCCGCTTGCAATTATAATGTGTCTTCTGATCGGACTTAGTCTTTTCTTAAGGTGGAGAGAAACAAACGGAGAATATTTTGTTAGAAGTTTGCGCTTCCCATTAATAGCCTCGCTTATACTAAGCGTGGCAGTTTTGGCTTTGCCGGGTATGCATCCGCTGGCGGGTAATGTTCTATTTATCCTTTTCACCTTTTCAATTTTATTTACCGTAGTCGTTAACGTTCAAAAGATAGTCAGAGTTTTTAGAAGCGGGATATTAACTTTAGGCGGACATCTTTCACATATCGGCTTTGCGTTATTTTTATTCGGAGTTCTGACATCGAGCGTACTAAGCAGTTCGAAGGAAATAGACCTTCCAAAGGGAACCAGTAAGAGCGTCTTGAACTATAACCTTACATTTACCGGAACTACGCCGTTCGACAACGGCAACAAATATTATTTCAATATAGATGTTCAAAAAAATAATGCGGCTTTTACGGCATCGCCGGTTATGTTTTATTCCGATTTTAGTAACGAGGTAATGCGTGAGCCGTTTATTC
>JBJKRP010000109.1:0-4688 GCA_046704565.1 Ignavibacteriaceae bacterium
GTCTGAGTAAATTGTAAGCAGCAGGCAATGTGATTAAAATATAATTTTAAGACAGTTGTTTCTTTCTTATATAATTCCGACCGGATATTTTGCAGCATGCATCAGAACAGTCAAAAAAACTTCAACGGTGATTTGGATTATGAGGACTTTATTTTCTTCTTGATTATAAAATGAAAAGAAGTTACTTTGAAGATGAAATTATTCTTGCGGATAAATTAATTTCACCAACAAACCGAAGGATACCAATATGAAGAGGACGCTTTTATCTGTAAAGGGAATTGCTTTTATGTCTGTTTTTCCTATTCTATTTTTAGGACTAACATTTCTGAACCAGCCGCAGCATAAGCAGGTTCAAAAAGCCGGAGCGATGCATACATACCTTATTATGATTCCAAGCTCTGCCGGTGTATGCCCTTATGAATTAATGCAGTCGTCAAACGGCAGGCTGCAAATGATTCATCAGGATGCGTGCAGCCAGTGCCCATTCGAGCATGGTCATAATTCATCTTTCAGCAATACGGTTTATATGACCGCCAATTGTCCGGATGTAAACTCTGTTAGATCACTGCTCCCGGCTTCGATTCAAAATGTGGTAAAGATTAAGTTACTCAACATGCCGGGTACACTTAGTAAAATGCCAAAGCTTTTTACAAGCGTAACCAGATAATTCCCGGGTAACTAAATTGAACAATATTTTAATCCGTTGATAACGAAAGCTTAGAAAAGAAAAAAGTATTTTGCTAAGGTTATCGGGTTAGTAATTTGAGCCGTTGTATATACGGCTCTTTTTATTTCCATTTTATTGAATATTCGCAGATGCCTGCATTTATTGAAGCGGACTTTGTAATTCTGACGGAAACTAATTTGCAGCCTTGAATTTCAAGCGCGCGTTCTATCCAGCCTCCGATGCGGTTCTCGACTATATCGGATATCTCAGGAAATTTTGTAATCTGCAAAGTGCAGCCTGAACTGCTGGTTTCAACTACTTTTAATTCGCTCGGCTGGTAATAGCTCGGCAGTATGGAAGTTGCCCTGCTGATGATAAATGAAGGGGTTCCCATTCTGACGAATATTTTTAGAATGCCTGTTAGTCCATAGCTGGCGCTGTATCTGCCGGCTTCCCATGCCCCTTTATTGTTGCCCGCGTAAAACAGCCTGCATATCTGGCGCGTTGGTTCAACAAAAAATTCATTTAACGGGTACCATTTGCTGGCAAGAATATTTTTGCCGTATACTTCTTTTGCGTTAGGACTAATTGAGTTAAGCCAATTGTTTAAGCCGTCTATTCCAAACCTCTCTTCAATGAATTTTGGAATTGAAGCTACCGCTGTTCCCTTTACTTCCATAAGGACTCCAATTTTTATGTTCTTATTATCGAAGTTAAAAATTGAAATTTTAGTCTATCCTCCGAATATCTCTAAATACTCTTTGCCCTCCATTAAAATAAACTTTTTGAAGGAGGGCTATTTTTTTATTCGGATAATCCCGGTGCAATCGCCTAAGAGTAATCTCAACTTAAATGAAAATTATTAAGAACAGAAGAATATATTTTTTCCGTATGTCTGGTGAAGCGTAAGCCGGATAAACCGGAATTATTATAAGATGTCATGGTTATGTGCTTGGAACTCTGTCTGATACTTGACCTCTGACTTCTTTTCTTTTATGAGGATGATATAAAAAAGAATGGATTATTCTTTGCCCGTAAAAGGCGGCTTCAAAATAATTCCCTTATTTTTCCTTCCATTTATCCTTACAGTAATTGGACCATCACTCCGGATATGCCTGGTAAATTTCATCTCTTCAACCGGTTTTTGAGCAGATAGCCATTCCCAATCAATAAAACCCGAATCATTGGAAGAACTGACTGTGAAATATCCGACTTTAAAAGATGTGATATTCTGAAAGAAATGGGAGCCTTGCGAGGGCGTTACATCAAGGTCTTTAAATCCCGATTCCACAATTACACTTGCACCGGAAATCTGATCCCACGTTACCGGAATGCCCAGCCAGCGATCGAGGCTTCCCCAGCGACCTACACCTATCAAAATGTACGGTTTCTTCTCATCAAGAAGTTTTGAGTTTATAAAGCTTACCTCGCTGGCTGCCTCAAGACTTTTTGATCTATCAAACTTCTCTATATCTACAACTACAATGTCGATTATATCTTTAACTTCACCGTTGCCCAGCACCTGGGTGCTTGAGCAAAGCAATTCATTGTGCCGGTAATTATCAACATCCAGTTCTTCAACTTCCTGGCTTATCACTAAGGGTCGCATCTGAAGCATTGCAAAGTCTTTCATATGCCCGTTTTGCGAATTTAAATTTACTGCATATTCTATCTCTACCGGAACCCCCATGCCGAAGGTTCCTAAATCCAAAAGCATTTCCAATATCTCTGCAAGCGGGAATACCTTATGTTTAAGAATTGGAGAGAAGGTTACTATACGCTTCCCCTGCCTGCCTACTCCGTCGTAAACCGCATCGTTATCTACCGAGTAAGTTGAGCCGACGTAATATAGAGTTTGATCCTCCTCTGCTTTTACAAGATCAAATCTTTTTACAAGTTGGTCCGGAGGATGAGAAAGATCCTGATCTAAATGACCTTTTATATCGAGAGCATAAAAATCCTGCTGGGCATTACGTATTGTTTCTTTTGCAGAATAAAACTGAAGCAGATGCCGCGGATACTTAGGACAAAACCTTACTGCGTTGCCGCCGTCAACAACCTGCTTGCCAAGCCCGAGCGCTGCCATCGCAATCCCATCATTCGATTTCTGCGGCGGTACCGGATAAAAGTTATACGACTTTGCTACACCTGCAAAATCCGGGTAGAATCTATCTGAATGCTGCGAGCCCACAAGCTTCTGAACGATTACAGCCATCTTCTCTTCTTCAAGACGATATGAGGTTGCCTTCATGTAGTCTTGTGCTTTTTTGTAATAAGTAGAAGCATAAACGCCTTTAATGCAATGGAGAAGCTCATCGAGCCTGATGTTTATATCGGGATCGTTATTCGGAATCATGAACGTTTGATAAACGCCTGCAAAGGGCTGGAACTGCGAATCCTCAAGCATGCTTGAAGAACGAACGGCAAGAGGCTCGTGGATTGTATCCAGAAAATCAAGAAGCTTGCTTCTCACCTCTTTTGGGAACACGGTAGCCTCGGTGAACTTTTTTGTAATCTCTGTATCCGAAAAGCTGCTGAGGGCAAATACATCAAGATGATTCTCTTCAAGGAATTGATCAAAAACATCCGTTGCAATTACTACTGCGGATGGGACCGAGATTTCTATTCCTTCAAACTTATACCGGATCTTATCGTTATTGATTAGAGTGTTAACAAAACCGAGTCCTCTTGCCTTACCGCCCAGCGAACCGCCGCCGATTCTTGCAAAGCTGTTTTTAGGATCGAAGGTTTCCCTGTCAAAGTCGGTTAATATTCCACTCAGCCTTAGTTCCTGGTAAATTCCAATCGAATCTATTAAATCGTTTCTTAGGTGAGAGACCGATTTAAATTCGGACACCTTTCTCGGACGCAGCCTGTGAGCTACCCAGAACTCGGTTCGTGCTTTTAGCCATTTCGAAAAATGATTCCTTTCGGCGTGGTAAAGTATACTTTCGTCGGGCACTATTTTCAGCTGCTCTTCCAGCGTCTTCATGTTTGCAGCCCTGCCAACTACCTTGCCGTCGCGAGTCTGAAAAATAAAATCTCCGAATCCGAAATTATTAATCATGAAATCTCTCAGCTCGTGAAGAAGCTTCGGCGAGCCTTTAAGAAGGAATGATGCGCCGGCTTCATACGCCTTTGCCTCATATTCCGGATTGCTTGACTGCAGGAGGATAGGAATGTCTTCATGCCGCGTTTTAACTGCTTTTGAAAACTTAATCCCTGCTTCGGGATCTCTTATGCCGTAGTGCCTGAAATTGCTGTCGGTGATAATTCCGAGGATATAATCTTCATACTTTGTGTAGTATTCCCATGCTTCTTCATAAGTTGTACAGAGAAGAATTTTCGGACGCGCTCTCATCCGCAGAAACCTATGCGTTATGTTTACGCCTTCGGAAATAAGACGCTGTGACTGTTTAAATATCTCAGTGTAAATAAGCGGAAGATAGGTTGAGTAAAATTTAACGTTGTCTTCAACAAGGATAACTACCTGCACGCCGACTGCGGCGGTATCGTTGTCAACATTTATTCTATCTTCTACATATTTTACAATACCGATGATTAAGCGAAAATCCCCCTGCCAAATAAAAATCCTGTCGAAAATGGAAGTATCATAGTTTGCTACCAACTCTTTTCGTTCCTTATTGTCATATGCAAGAAGTATGATGGGAACGGTTATGCCGGCTCTCCTTATCATCTGCGCAAACTTTACCGGGTGCATGTCCTCTATGTGAAGGGTGGTAATAATCAAGTCGTAATAATTTTCAGAGACGGCTAATTCAAAAGCTTCGGCACCGGTGGCAACATGTGTTATCTCCGGCGCCTGGCTTAGGTTCAACACCTGGTATTCTTCGCGGAGCAGCTCGTAAAGCCTGCCGTCTTCTTCAAACAGGTAGTAATCGTACAAGCTTGAAACAAGAAGAATCTCCCGTATTTTATACCGCATCAGCTTTTGGAACTCTTTTATGCGGCTGCTGAATATATCCTCTATATCCAGCAGATTAAATTTTTGTACGGAATT
>JBJKRP010000110.1:0-9617 GCA_046704565.1 Ignavibacteriaceae bacterium
GCCTGGTTCGGTCTTTCCTGCGCTGCTGAAATAGAGCTCTATGACCGCGGAGAGAAATTAATTCCCGAAGGATTATTTTGCTCTCCCTGCTGGAAGAAAGCCTGTCCATATAACCTGGAATGCATACAGATGATCGACCTGGATAAAATTCTGAAGCTGACAAAAGAGTACGCAGATGGAAGACAGGCATGATTGCGAATGGATGAATAACTGCATGATGCCGGTCTGCCTGAACGATTTCACTCTCCATGCTTTTATGCACTCATGCCTCTTTATATTTCAAACTATTTAATTAAATTTCCATAATATTTTTATAAAATTATCAAAGGCTTAGTCCCGTGGCATTTAAAATTCCAATTTACCAGCCATCGCTTGACGGAAACGAAAAGAAATATGTTAACGAATGTCTTGATACGAACTGGATTTCATCGAGAGGAGAATTCATTGCGAAGTTTGAAGACGGTTTCAGGAAGTTTGTCGGTGTTGAGCACGCAACCGCAGTAAGCAACGGAACTGTCGCACTGCATCTTGCATTAGTGACGCTTGGGATCGGTCCCGGGGATGAAGTAATAGTCCCGTCCTTTACCTACATCGCATCAGTGAGCGCCATTTCAATAACAGGCGCTGCGCCGGTATTCGTTGATTCGCTCGTAGATACATGGCAGATCGATCCGAAAGACGTTGAAAGAAAAATCTCTCCCAGGACAAAAGCAATAATGGCTGTTCATCTTTACGGTCACCCGTGCGAAATGGACGAGCTTGTTAAAATTTCTAAGCAACATGATCTGTTCCTGATCGAAGACTGTGCTGAAGCTTTCGGATCAACCTACAACGGCAAACATACAGGTACTTTCGGAGACCTGGCTACATTCAGCTTTTACGGAAACAAAACAATCACCACCGGCGAAGGCGGTATGGTTGTAACAAACGATGAGACTCTTTACGACAGAGCCTATCATTTGAAGATGCACGGTCTTGCAAAGTACAGAGAGTACTGGCACGATACAATCGGATTCAACTACAGGATTACAAACATATGCGCGGCAATCGGCTTAGCGCAGCTTGAGAAGGCAGAAGAAAAAATCGCCAAGAAATTACAGGTTGCTCAATGGTATAATGAAGCCTTAAAAGACCTGCCCGTAAAGCATCACGGTGAAGACGGGAAGGTCTTGCATACATACTGGATGTATTCAATACTTGTTGAATCCCCTAAAATAAGAGAAGAGCTGAGAGAGTTTATGAATTCCGAAGGGATTGAAACGCGTCCTACATTCTTCCCTGTTCACACAATGCCTATGTTCTCTCAAAAGTTTCATAAGCTCCCGGTGGCAGAATATTTAGGCTGGCATGGAATAAATCTGCCAAGCTACCCCGACTTAACTAAAGACCAAATTAAATTTATTGCCGGCACAATTTCGCGCTTCTTTAAAAAGTGAAAGCGGCACAGTAGCTATACAAATGCCGCTTCCTTTGGGAGAGAGAAATAATTTTATCTGCCTCTGCCTCTTTCTGCTCTCTGTCCGCCTCCTCTATTCTGATTATTGTTTTCTCTTCTTATTTGAGGTGCCTGTCTTGCAGGAGCTTGTTGTCTCATTTCCGGTCTTGCATTCCGGGGCTGAGGCGAATAGCTTCTTGCATTCCACGGGTTAGAGCCGCTGTTTTCCGGTCTATTATATTGACGCGGACTCTGGCTCCTGTTTTCAGGTCTGGCATTGTTAGGCTGCCACGGGTTATTATTTCTATTTTCTGCTCTAACATCCGGCTGCCCTGAATTTATCGTTCTGCCTTCTGGTCTGCCGCGAAGCTGCCACGGATTATTACTTCTATCCTGCGGACGCAAATCTGGCTGTGCCGGAACTTTGTTTCTGCCCGCCGGACTTCTGAACAGGTCTATCCTTGATGCATCAAGAGTAGATGATCTGGAACCTCTCCGGATGTTGGCGTCTCTTCCCGCAGTCCGTGCCAATTCACTTCGCTGAGGAATGAATGCTCTTACAATACCAGTATTTCTTCCTCTTTCAGCCGAAATATTACGCGGGCTGTCAACTCTTTCGATCCTGCTTTCAACAATTCTTCCTCCGCTACGCTGTCTTATGAAATCAACGTTTACGCCGCGGTTAATTACACGACCATCCGAGTAGCCGTAGTTGGTCCTGAACCTTGTATTGGAATATATCCTGTATTTTACGCGGTCCGGGACATAATGGTCATAAGGATCGGTATCGCAGAAGTATCTGTAACTGATAAAGTGCCAGCAGGAAAACGGCGTTACATAATTGAACGAGAAGTTAATTCCGAAACCGATTGAAAAGGAGGCGTAAGGCGGCAGCGGCGCCCAGCCGATATAATCGTTATCATACCTCCATTGAACCCATGCGGGAGCCCATTGATTATCGGGTATCCAGATCCATCCGTAGTAATCATCGTTATACCATCTTCCGTAATGATAAACTATGTACCCGAAAGGCTCGTAAGAATCCCAGTACCAGCCGTCGTCCGTCCATACCCACCGACCGTTCCTATACGGCGCCCAGCCGTAACGCATATTCAAAGGGCGCCAAACGGTCAACCCGTTATCCAACTGAATCCAGGTTCCATAGGGCGACAAGGAATTATAAAATACTCCGGAAACATTCCCGCCGTTATCGTTATAATAATTACCGTTATTGTAATTATCTCCGTAATCCTGGGCAAAGCCGGATGAAAAAGCTGTCCCCAGTATTAAAACCATTAAAAGAATTATTATGCGTCTCATTTCATACCTCAACTATTCTTGTTGAAACTTTTACAAGCATTATGCCATTAAAAACATTGATTTTTAATTCTTATTTAACATAAACCGGCATTGCAATGTCCATTATTCTGCACAAAGCGAAGTTATTTATACACAGATAAGTCTTTAAAAGAAGAACTGCCCCTGCAGGTAATAAGCTTTCGGATAATACCAATATTCAGTAAATGTATTTCCGTAAGATTGGAAAATCCCCAGAGTAAGCGTACCGTTATCGCTTAATGAGTAATTGCCTGAAAACAGTATATACCCGCTGCCGTCATTCAAATTTGCATTATCTGCCGCGGTTAATGTTAGCAGAGGAGTTAGCTGAAAGCTTCCGCTTAATACAACATAATTTTGGCTTAGGTTTATTATGCTGCCGTTGTAAAGACCTAACAGATTATATTTATTTTTGTCGGCGCTGCCTTCGCCGTTAAATTGATACTCAATCAACGCATATAGCTTTGAAGTGAACTGGTTGTCCATCCCGAAAACCAATCTTAAATAATTATTATTAAGATTATTTTTATCCATAGAAATAATCCCTTCGCCGCGGAGCCCGGCGCCGAAAATACTTCCGGCAAAATCTCCCCCGGCAATAATCCTTTGATCGAAGTACCCGCCGACCAAAGCAAAATCATATCCGCCGAAGTTAGTCCTTAATCTAAAGCCGGCATTACTTTCCGAAAGCTTTTCCCGCGGATTGTAAACAACGTTCAGATCTGAAAAGTTTCCCAAATAATAGGTTAAAGATGCTGCGTCAACGCCATCCTTTTCAATCTTGCCGAAGTTTGCCGGGTTAATCGGATTAAACAAATCAGTAGGGCTCCAGACTCTTCCAACACCCCAGGCTATTCGCTGCCTGCCGATTATCAAGTTTCCCCAGCCGAATCCCTGTCTTAAATAAAGCCGGTCAATATAATGCGTCACATTTATATTGTTCTTATTAAACAATTTCCATTTCAAATTAATAATCTGCCGGTTAGTGTTGGACTGGCTAAAAAATAAAAACGAGCTTTCTTTTGAATAAAGGACATCGGCTTCGTATTCAATATTCATTCGGGCATCTTGCCAAAGATAAATTTCCGGTCTCAGCCTTAACCTGGTCAGGTTCATAAATTGATTCGGATCTATAGAGAATAGATTTGCCAGATCTTTATTTGTCATTGAATAAACCGGAAGGTCAACAACATATCCCGTAAATGAATATCGCACCTGTGCAATTGAATAAGCTGCAGGGATTAAAAAGATAATTATTAAAAGTATTGTCCTTTTCATTGATAAAATTTATTTGAAGAACTGCAGGATTGTTTAATCATTCAATTGATTTTAGGGACCTATAACTGATTTTTGTTCTCTAAATATTTTCAATCATTCCGTCTTTCAGAATAATTAATCTCTTTGCCCTGCCGATAACCTGCTTGTCATGTGAAGAAAAAATAAATGTGATATTTTTTTCGGAGTTCATCTGTCCCATTAAATCAAGTAGATGACCGGCTGTAACGGAGTCAAGATTTGCCGTAGGCTCATCCGCAAGAACCAGCGAAGGATTATTTACAATAGCACGCGCAACGGCAACGCGCTGCTGCTGTCCGCCGCTCATTTCGTTCGGACGCTTGTCAGCCAGCTCTTTTATTCCAAGCTCGTCCATTAATGCAAGCGCCTTTTCTTTCCTGGTATTGTCGGGAATTCCAAGCAGCATCATGCTGAATTCAATATTTTCAATCGCCGTCAATACCGGGATTAAATTGTATGCCTGGAAAATAAAACCCAGCTTATGCAGCCTGATTTTGGAAAGCATTTTCTTTTCTTTAGTAGTAATATCTTCACCTTCAAAATAGATCTTTCCTTCGGTAGGCTTGTCCAGTGCGCCGAGTAAATTAAGAAGCGTAGTTTTACCGGAACCGGAAGGACCGGCAATAACAATGTACTCGCCTTTTGAAACAGAGAGGTTCACTCCACGCAGTGCATTAACCGGGACGCCGTTGTCCTGATAAATCTTTACTAAGTTTTCTGCTTTTACAATTTCCATATTATTTATCTAATTCAATTTTATAAAAAAAATTATTTTATTTTAGACATAGTTGATTGCATAAATCGGCTCAAGCTTAATAGCCTTATAAGCCGGATAAAGAGCACCGACCACGGCTACCAGCGGCATAAACAAAATAGAGTTGATAAGATTACCTATCGAAAGCACAGGATAAATTATTGCACCGATCCCGAAAGATTCCAATCCTGCAGAAAATATGCTTAGATTTATCCCTGAATGAGCGAGCGGAATATCAAGCAGTAATCCGCAAATTAAACCTGCAAATGTTCCGATAACTCCGAGTATGAAAGCTTCAAATACTATCATTAGATATAGCCGGCTGTTCTTCATACCTATTGCCATCAGCACACCAAACTCCCTAATCCTTTCAAATACCGACATCAACATTGTGTTTATAATTCCGAAAATAAGAGCAAGACCGATAATGACATTCAGAATCATCATGGATTCTTTATAAAGCTCCATCTGGTATATCAGCATTGGAAGCATATTCCGGTAAGTATAAACCTCATAACCGCTGCCGAGCTGTTCTTCCAAACTTTTTTTAACGGAAGTTACTTTATTATAGTCTTTGGTAATCACCGCAAATTCATGGTAATTGTCGCCGATGCCAAGCATTTCTTGTTCGGCTCCGGCATTAACGTAAACCGTCATTTTGTCAAACTCGGAGCTTGATGTTCTAAAGATTCCGACAATTCTGAAAGCATCCGAGCCAATATCACCTTTTATCGTATTTGCCATTGCAACAATCTTATCGCCTACTTCAACGCCAAGCTTTTCCGCAAGCTTCTTTCCTATTATAATTTCTCTTCTGCCGTTTCCAAGATATCGTCCATTAATAATTGAGCTTTTTATAACCGAGACTTTTGCTTCCGCAGCGGGATTTATTCCGTAAATAATAACTCCGGAAGAATTATTTGCACTGCTTATAATACCGGTTGCGTATACGCGTTTGCTGTAAGCTTCCACTTCCTGATCTTTATTTAGAACGGATTCAACATGTTTATAATCCGGTACATAGTTCTTTACGATTTTATTGCTGTTAAATCCGGCTTTATGTATCTGAATATGAGAAATGTCGAGGTTGACCTGGTTAAACAGCATTTGGCGCATCATGCCGTTTGATAATCCATCCGACAGAACAATTGCGATTAGACCGACCATAACTGAAGCGAGTACGATAAACGACCGTCTTTTATTCCGCCAGATATTCCGCCATGCAAGCCTAAACAACATATTTTACTCCATGATCCATATATTTATCTGCTTTTAAGTGTGTCTTATTCCTTTTAGCGGTTCAAGCTTATAAACCTTGTATGCCGGATAAATGCATGACAGCAGCGATATAATCAAAATAGATATTGAAACGCTGATAAAAATCGATGGCTGAAGTGTTGAATTTAACTGAGGCAGCCAATGATAAATTTCATAGAGTTTTTTCATGTCGCCGCCAAAGACGATCGGATGAATTATAAAATAATAATTAACCGCACATCCGAGAGCGTTTCCTATCAACAAGCCGATGGTAGTAATAATCATTGTCTCAATGTAAACAAGGTAAGTAAGATTTATCTGCGGCATGCCGATGGCAAGCACTACACCGAACTCCCGGAACCTTTCAATAACCGACATCAAAACCGTATTCAGAATTCCGAAAGCGACAATTATAATTAATATACCGAGATACAAAATACCGCTGACATTATCTAATTGAATTGACTGTTCTAGCTCGGGGTTTACTTTTTGCCAGGAAAGAACTTTCAAACCGGAATTCTTAATTTTGTCCGATAGAGATTTTGTAATTTCAGGAAGATGGTTCAGATTGTCAGCTCTAATTGCGATTACGTTTACCCTTCCGCCCATTGCAAGCAAAGACTGTGCGGACTTCAATCCCATGAGTATCAATGAAGATTCAACTTCCTGAACGCCGAACTTTACGGTACCGACAATTTTAAATTTCTGGTTGCCGAGCGTGCCGTCATATCCTTGCGCAAGTATTACTATCGTATCGCCGATATTTGCATCAAGATTTTTCAGCAATTGATAACCCACAACAATTTCATTTGAAGAATCGGTCGTAAAGAATCTTCCGAGATTAATATTTTTGCTAAAGGTTGTTACCTCTTTTTCCCTGCCGGGTTCTATCCCGAAAATTGCGGCACCGCGTGAGTTATCCTTCCAGCTAATCAGCCCATCGGCATATATTCTCGGTGCAAATCCCGTTACCCCAGCAGTCGAATTCAAAGCATCTTTAATGTCTTTGTCAACAACAAAGCTTGACGTTAAGGAAGGGTTGTCAAGATAATTTTTATTCTGGATTTGCAGGTAGCCGGAGAACAGCTCAACAACTGCTTTGATATTCAGCGCGTAGGTACCAAGCTGGATGCCCCGCATTCCAACCGCCATTACTGCAGCAAAGACAACCGCCGCAAGAGTTATCAGCGAGCGCCGCTTATTTCTCCATATATTCCGCCAGGCAAGCTTCAATAGCATATTTTAATTTCCCCGCTCCAGTTCCTGGTATGAAAAAATCTTATCCGGAATCTTAACGTCGAAATGCATGTCGTCAACAATTATAGTTGTCGAGTGTCCTTTCTTTGCCACGTTGTACATCGTCCACTTCGACGGCATTATCCTGCCGTGAAAATTTTTTATATCCGTGTAAGTCATATACCTTACCAAATTTCCTTTTTCATCATAATATTGAAGCAGCGCCGGAAGATAATTTGACATTCTTACCCAGTAATAAATTTTTCCCCATACCACCGGCGCATCCGGTTTGGGGATCAACTGAACCTTCCAGCATTTTTCGTTATCTATCTTTTCAGTATCTAAAATTGTTAAAACGTAATCCTTAACTAAATTGGATTCTCTGACTAAATCATCATTTGTAAAATCGGAACCGTTCCAAGACTGCAGCATCATCGAAGGCGGAATCTTAATTGTAGTTTCCGTATTGCGCAGATAAGTCCAAATTTCATCGCCGATCTTCAGCGTCTTATTTCCTTCTTCCTTTGCCGGAGCTTTAGTAACTATCAAAGCTTTCTCATTGCCCACCCACCAAGATTCCATTTTCAATGTGCGCGTATAATCAGGCGTTTTAATCACCATCTCAATTGTTCCGTAAGAAGATTTGCCTTTTACGTCATTCTCTGCTTTGGTTACAATTTCTTCCGCTGTCTGTGAGTGCAAAGCGCCGCTAAAAAGCAGGATGACCGATACAATTGTCAAGAAATATTTCATAATTAAATATGCTGTTTTATAATTGACTAAACGTTCAGTCAAAACTTAAAGACAATTGGGAAATAAATCAATAGGCTCTATAATCTTTTTTAAATGTTTTGTCCTGTCTCAAATATGCTTGATTTAGTTAGAATTTACAGATATTTTATGACTGAACATTTAATCAAAATATGATTTTCAGATAAATGCCCCGGACAAAAGAACAATTTGAAGAGATAAGAAGCAAGACGAGGGAGAACATACTTACTTCCGCGCTCAGGCTTTTTGCCGGAAAGGGCTTCCATGGAACTTCCATCAACGACATTGCAAAAGCTGCCGGAATTTCTAAAGGTCTGGCTTACAACTATTTTGAAAGCAAGCAGAAAATAATGGAAGCGATACTTGGAGAACTTTTTCGCGAGGCAGAAAATTTCGTGGATGTAATGGACTCTGTTGAGGATCCTTACGAGAAGCTGAGACTGATTATAGAATTCACATTTAAATATTACGAAGAGAACGAAGAACTGTGGATGCTTTACGCATCATTCATCCTTCAGCCGGGAATTCTGGAAGAAGGTAAAAGACTGACCGCGAAATTCTACGAAAAATATTTTACAAAGATGGAAGAGGTATTCAAGAGCCTGGGATTTAAGAATCCGCTTATGGAGCTCCGGTTTTTAGGAGCCCTGCTGGACGGGATAGGAATAGACTATTTCTTCGACAAAACGCTTTTCCCTCTTCAGGATATGAAAGAGTTCCTTCTAAAGAGATACAGCAAAGAAGGAGTAGAAAAGCTGAAGAATGTTTAAACATTTGTGTTGCGTCAAGAAAATTGTTTATTTATCTTTCCCTCAAGCCAAATACATTTATTTACTATTTGATAATTTTGAGTTTTACTATGTCCGATATCCAGCTATATACAAATATAGTTTCTCTTCCCAATGAATTAAAAAAGGAAGTGATAGATTTTGTTGATTTTCTAAAATCAAAAGAAGATAAAATCGGTGAAAAAGAAAAGAAAAAGATAGTCTTCGGCTATGCCAAGGGCTCAGTAAATATGAAACCTAACTTTGACGAAGAGTTAGAGGATTTTAAAGATTATATGTAATGAATTTACTTTTAGATACACATGCTTTTCTCTGGTTCATTTCAGGTGACAAAAAACTATCGGATCCCTCCGTCCAAATAATTAATAATTTAGATAATAATAGGTTTGTAAGCATTGCAAGTATTTGGGAAATTATAATCAAGCTATCACTCGATAGATTAGAAATAAATGGGGGATTTGATATTGTAGAAGATTTTTTGAAAAACAATGACGTTAAAATTTTGCCTATTGATTTCCCGGATTTAAAGATACTTCTTAATCTTGAAATGCATCATCGGGATCCGTTTGACAGAATAATAATAGCTCAGGCAATTTCAAAGAATCTCGTGATTATAACAAAAGATCTTCTTTTTAAGAAGTATCCGGTAAAAACTTTTTGGAATAATTAGGTAAAAATTCGTTCTTAACCAACAGGTTTTCTCCGCGCTTGCAGCTTGTCTTTTAAGATATCAATCCATGAA
>JBJKRP010000111.1:0-10154 GCA_046704565.1 Ignavibacteriaceae bacterium
CATGCTGCAATTACAGATGCGGAAGGACAATTGAAAAGATATAAGATTAAAGACCCGTCGTTCAACAACTGGATTGCAGTCGCGCTGGCAGTTCGGAACAACGGCATTTCGGATTTCCCGCTTTGCAACAAGAGCTTTAATCTTTCTTACAGCGGATTTGATTTGTAGAATTCAACTGATGAATTGAGATGTTTGATTTACTTAAATTAAGAATAAGACACGGAAGGCAGGCGATACCGGATATCCGCAAAGCAGAAGTGATGGAAACTTTCCGCGGATTTCCGATAATCGATGAAACTAAAAGTCTGGACGGCGGTGCAGATTGTAAAGAAGTTTGCCCAACCGAAGCGATTGATATAAATCCGCTGAGAATTGATTTGGGCAAATGCATCTTCTGCGGTGAATGCGAAAAGATTTCAGACGGCGCAATAAAATTTACAAATCAATACCGGCTTGGAAGTTCAAAAAGAGAATCACTGGTTATCACTTCGGAAAAAACTTTTGATGAGTTTGATAATGAAGCTATCGAAGCGAAGAAAGAAATTCACAAGCTGTTCGGACGCTCGCTTAAGCTGCGGCAGGTTTCTGCCGGCGGCTGCAACGGCTGCGAGCTTGAATTAAATGCAGCTTCAAACGTTAACTTTGATATGGGAAGATTCGGAATTGATTTCGTCGCTTCGCCGAGACACGCAGACGGTGTTGTAATTACTGGTCCAATCTCTTCAAACATGGCTCCGGCATTAAGAGATGCATACGAAAGCATCAGCGAGCCTAAGATTGTTATCGCTGTCGGCGCCTGTGCAATCAGTGGAGGATTGTTTGCAGGTTCAAATCAAATTAATAGAAAATTTTTTGAAGAGATTCCGGTAGATTTATTTGTACCCGGCTGCCCGCCGCATCCGCTAACGTTCATCCACGCACTGCTGGATTTTTTAGGAAGGTAAATCTTTAAACGCAAAGCGCTAAGGGCATAGCGCATAGTGTCTCACCAAGTTCTTTGCGCTATGCTCTATTCGCATAGCCTTAATTAGTCTGTCTTGCTTCGTTCGTCTTATACACTTTTAGTAGACGAAAGTATTGATTCCGATTCTGAAATTATTCTCGCCGCGGTAATTCAGGCGCCAGGCAAAATCTAATTGAAGCGGAAGCAGTGCCTGTCCGAGCCAGAAGCCGGCTTCATAAAACGGGTGCCTGAATGTCTTTAGCGGATAAGGAGAAATTGAATTTGTCTTTATACCGGCATCCGAATAAGCTATGTTTAGAAATCCACCAAGCTGCAGATCAGCGTCTTGAATGAATGGAATAGGGATAAGCCTAAAAAGCTCACTTCCAAATACATGTTCAAGATTTACGGTAAACACCCTGTCCCCAAGTATTTCATTTAAATTCAATGTTCTGAAAGTAAAAAATCTTGCTGTTAAATCTATATTACCGGGAATCGTATAGAGCATCTGGTAAGGGAGAGAACCGTTTGTGTACATACCGAAGATTCGAAAATAAAGCTGTGCTGTTCCGAATGTGTTGATGGAGCCCTGGCTGTTAAACTCGTAAGTAGTAAAATTAAGGTTGCTCTTTAGAAGTTCTTCATTTGAATAAATTACTTTTCCGCCGAAAGTAGCATAAGGCTTTCCTAAAGTAACACGTCTTCTAAAAAATCCGTCTTCTATGTAATCCCTGAAATCAAAATTAAAACCGGCAGTGATCGAGTTGATTTTTGTTTCGTAAATAGGAGGGTTCAAAGAATAAGTCCTGTCCTTATAGAAAAAAGAAAAGTTACTGTTGTTGAATGCATTCTTGTCGGTATGGTTTTCAAAACCCAGACTTAAGCTAAGTACCGGAAAAATATCTCCCGAAGCTTCAAGATTGAACCCCCGTGAATAATAATAATTATTAAATTCATATTTTGAAAGCAACGCTAGAAGTGTTGATGTAAGCTGATTATAGCCGTCGGGACTTCCGAAAAGTATGTTTAATTTATTGAATGCTTCGAGCGATATTTTATAAGTCCTGTAATCTCCAAAGAGATAAGATGCATTAAAATCGGTTTTAAATCTTTTATCTGAAAATCCGTAATCTAACTGTATAGAAGAATTCAGCCGCTTATCTGCTGCGTCGTGCAGATTAAGTCCGAAGTCAAGCGTATGACCTTCCACCCTATTAAAATGGTACATGCCAAGAGTTGCGCTTATTGAGAAGTTATCCGAAAGGTCCATCCTTGTGGAGAGGATATTAAAATTGCTCCAGATGCTGCGCGGAACGCTCTCGAGGCTGTCGATCCTTTTGTATGCAGAGATTTCATTTAAAGTATTTGGAATTGTAACGGCATCCTTCCAGTAAGTAGAATCTTTTTTATCGGCGCCGGGAAGCACGGTTATAATGGCTTTAGAAAAAACATCGTTATTGATAACAGGATTAATTTCATAGTCGTAAAGTATGGTGTTTAGCTCAAAGCCGAATTTTACAAGGCTCAGGTAATTTATAGCGGCAAAGACTCTGTAGTCGACCGGCATGTAGATTGAATCACTAAATTCCGAGAATTGCTGAAAAACTTTTATGCTGTCATATAATCCGCCTGTATTGGCAGCGCGGTTAAGCCCGAGTTCTACTTTTATTAGGTCAAAAGTGCTGTCGGTTATGAAAATGTTTCCGGTAAAACCGGGATCATGAGGGTCGTCGGGCTCAACATGAATCTGGTAGACCGGCTTGTTATCAATTGCAAGTGTTTTACCTAATGAAAAATAATAATAACTCAAGGCATCGTCTGCAAGCGGACCCGGTAAATCTTCCCCAAAAAAGTTTATCTTGTTATCGTAAAAGTTTTGCATTACTCTTCCCCCCGTAAATACATTTATTGAAGAGGGAAAATTTGCGCTTTGCTTCCGGGCGATTATTTCTTCTTTCTTCAGGTCAGGTTTTTTAAAAAAGCCTTTGCTCTCATTTTCAATAATACCTGTAATCTTAAGCGCCGATGTATCGCTGCCCAAACCTATACTAACATTTCTACCGGTGCTCGATACATCCTGTTGGGAAAGTAATATTCCCTTGGTGTATGCATCATATTCATAGCTGAGAAGATTATTATCGCGTTCCTTCTTCCTTTCTATTGCCTTCTTAATAATTGGGATTGCAGGATTCTCACCAGGTAAGACGGTTATTGCCGGAAGATTTATATTAGTTTCGCTCATCTCAAAATTTACCCCGTAAAGGTTTTTATTTAGGCTGATAGAAACGGTATCCGAGATAAAACCGATGCATGAAGCAATTAGCTTGTAGCTGCCTGATTCCAATCTCAGCTCATACTCGCCGTTTTCATTTGCAGATGTTCCGAAGGTTGAGTTTACTACCCTGATATTCGTATAGCTTAATGCCGCCCCGGTACTTTTATTCTTTACGTTCCCTTTTACGAAATACTTTTGTGCTAAAGCTGTTTTCGTAATGAAAGCACTTAAGAGAAAATACAAAACAGTTTTCATCCCGCTCTCCCGCTAATCCAAATTATCGATGGTGCAAAATTAGTTAATAATTATCTGTAATCGAAGAAGAAATTTTTAAAGGTGGGAAAATTACGTGAAAGGCTTCAATTTCAGATTAGCGCACAAAATTAACGGGAAAATTCATTTAATTAAACCTGCATTATTAGTAATATTGCATTTCATTTTATGAAATAATTTTCATCCGGCTATTTAAATGAAAATATTTTTAACTGCGACATTATTATTATCGGTTTTAACTTATTCCGGTTTTGCACTGGCAGGATTAAGGATTATATCCGACCCGCATGACAGCCTCGGGAAAGTTACTTATGAAGCAGATACATCTTCATCTGCACAGGGCGGGCTTACGGCACAAGAAATTATCGGGAACTATCTTGAGGCAATTGGCGGTAAGGCTAATCTGGAAAAGGTAATCGACAGGATAACTGTTATGAGAAGTATAGTAAACGGTAAGTCCCTTACAATCACTATATATCAGAAGGCACCCGATATGATGAGACAGGTTATTGACCAGGGAACTTTTAAGCAGAATGTATATTTCAACGGAGTAAAAGGCGCGATGGTGGTTGCCGGAAAATCTTTCGATGTTAAGGGAAGCGAGCTTGAGAAATTAAAGTATGAATCGATGCTTCATTTTTTGACTAACCTCGATTCGCTTGGAATCAAGCTGCAACTGCAGGGAACGTCTGTTGTAAATGGGAATGAAACTTATCAGGTCGCCGTGGTTCTTCCTTCAGGCTCAAAATGGATTCAAAGTTTTGATAAGAAGACATGGCTGAAAGTTGAAGAGACGAAAGACGTCGTTGTTACTCAAGGAACCTTTGTGCAGAAGACTTATTATTCGGATTATCATGATGTCGACGGCATGAAATATCCATTTGATATCAAACAAGAACTCGGAAGACAGCAAATCGAATTTAAGGTTGAATCGATAAGGGTTAACAGCGGATTAGGCGACAGTCTATTTAATAAGAATTAAACAACAAGAAAACGCTCGATGCGCTTTAATAGATTTTTAGGAACATAATGTCAGACAGAAAATATTCGGTTATAGTATTTGATCTCGGGAACGTCTTGCTTACGTTTAATTATAGCCCGGTTATCGAAAGATTTAACAAAGTAAGTTCCGGACTGGGAGACAGGTTTCTTGAGAGTTACCGTAATAACTATGATGTTCACCGTACATTTGAACGCGGTGATATGAGCGAAGATGAATTCATAAATCGAATGCTGGACATACTGGAACACAAAGTGGACAGGGAAAAATTCTGCAGCGACTATTCGAATATTTTTACATTAAACGAAAGAGTGGCTGCTCTTCTTCCTGCACTAAAAAAGAAATACACGCTTGTCCTTCTTTCCAACACAAATTCAATTCACGAAAATTACGGGTGGAAGGATTTTGACTTTTTAAAGTATTTTGACAAGCAGGTTCTATCTCATAAAGTAAATGCGGTTAAGCCTGAACAGAAAATTTATAAATCAGTAGAAGCCTATACGATGAAGCGTCCTTCCGAACACTTCTTTATAGATGACATTGCCGGGTACGCGGAAGGCGCTATAAATGCGGGCTGGCATGCGGTTCAGTTTACGGGATATGAGAAGCTGGTAGAAGATTTTAAAGTGAGAAATATTTTATAGATAATCTAATTGCTGAAAGCAGCGAGCAAAAGAACGATTTAACAATTAAACAATCTAGCAATTACATAAGAAGATGAAATAGAAATGAAAAATGAATTAGATACTTTTAAGTACCAATCAGAGAAATTTGCCGACATTGAAATTCTTCGCTACAGGGTTCCTGGTTTTGAAGAGCTCAATTTAAAAGAGAAAGAACTTGCTTACTACCTTTATGAAGCTGCTTTATGCGGCAGAGATATCCTTTACGATCAGCATTATATGTACAATTTAAAGATAAGGAAAACGCTGGAAGCGATTGTGAAGTCATACAAGGGAAACAGGGAGTCCGACGACTTCAAAAAGTTCATGACTTATACCAAGCGGGTCTGGTTTTCCAACGGCATCCATCACCACTACTCGACAAAAAAAATTCGACCTGGTTTTTCTTCCGAATATTTTAAAGAGCTTGTTGGAGATTCTGATGAAAAATATTTCCCGGTAAACGGGACCCTTAAACAGTTGATAGAAGAAATAATCCCTTTGATTTTCGATCCCGGCATAGCAGTTCAGCGTGTTTGCCTGGACACGCAGACCGACGTAATTAAAGGCTCCGCAGCAAATTTTTACGAAGGATTAACTCAGAAGGAGGTCGAAGAATATTACGAGGAGATAATTGACAAGGAAGATCCTGCGCCGGTTTCATACGGGCTTAATTCAAAGCTGGTAAAAGAAAATGGAAAGATAAAAGAAGAAGTCTGGAAAGCAGGCGGCATGTATTCCCCCGCCATCGAAAAAATGTTATACTGGCTTAAGAAGGCTTCGGATGCCGCGGAAAATGAAATTCAAAAACAGACTTTGAAAAAGCTGGCTGAATTTTATAAGACAGGTGATCTAAAACTTTTTGATGAATATAATATCTTGTGGCTGCAGGATAGTGAATCCAGGGTCGACACGGTGAACGGATTTATAGAGGTATACGGTGACCCTCTTGGCTACCGCGGCTCCTTCGAGGGAATTGTTTCAATAAAAGATATTGAGGCAACAAAGAGAATCAAAGCTATCAGCGACAAGGCGCAGTGGTTTGAGGATCATTCTCCAATTGATCCCAAATTCAAAAAGGAAAATGTAACCGGTATAACCGCCAAGGCAATTACAGTTGTTGTTGAATCCGGCGACTCTTCGCCATCGACGCCGATTGGAATTAACTTGCCGAACGCGACCTGGATAAGGGAAAAGTACGGTTCGAAGTCTGTTAATCTTGAGAACATTGTTTATGCTTATAAGATGGCTGAGTCGCTGGAACTGCTCCGGGAATTTTCATTTACCGAAGATGAAGTCGAGTTGGCAAAGAAATATTCTGCAATAGCGGATGTACTTCATACCGACTTGCATGAAGTTATAGGGCATGGCTCCGGGCAGGTAATGCCCGGCGTAGGGGCTCCGCAGCAGACATTGAAGAACTACGCTTCAACAATAGAGGAGACACGCGCCGACCTTGTAGCTCTCTACTATCTGCAGGATGAAAAGTTAGTCGAGATCGGTGTGCTGCCGGATATTGAGGCTGCAAAAGCAGGTTATGATAAATATATCAGGAATGGAATGCTTGTTCAGCTTGCACGTATTGAGATCGGCGACATCCTTGAGGAGTCTCATATGCGCAACCGGCAATTAATATCCAGGTGGGTATACAATCACGGCAAAGATCAAAATGTAATTGAAAGAAAAATTAGAAACGGGAAAACTTATTTTGTTATTAATGATTATCGAAAGCTAAGAGCTTTCTTCGGCGAACTGCTGAAAGAAGTCCAGCGAATTACTTCTACCGGAGACTTTGAAGCTGCTAAGGATCTCGTTGAAGCTTACGGCGTTAAAATTGAATTGGAACTTCACAAGGAAGTAAAAGAAAGATACGACAAGCTGGATATTCCGCCATACAAAGGATTTATCAATCCGGTGCTGAAGCCTGTTATTGAAAATGGAAAAATAGCGGATGTTCGGGTGGAGTATCCGGATGATTTTACAGAACAAATGCTTTATTATTCGGATAAATATTCTTACCTGTAGATGGAAAGTTAGTCGTATCTTTGCCGCTCTAAACTTCCGGTATAATCCTTATATTTGCAAACATTTTTTTGAAATTATAATCAGGATTAGAAATTAGATGGGATTAAGCATCGGAATTGTCGGACTGCCGAACGTTGGGAAATCAACTTTATTTAATGCGCTTACAAAGGCTCAAAATGCGGAGGCGGCGAACTATCCGTTCTGTACAATCGAACCAAACAAAGCAATTGTACCTGTGCCGGACGATAGAATAAATAAGCTTGCAAAACTCGTCAATCCTGCAAGACTTGTTAACTCTACCGTGGATTTTGTCGACATTGCCGGATTGGTTAAAGGCGCTAGCAAAGGTGAAGGATTAGGCAATCAGTTCCTTTCAAATATAAGAGAGACAGATGCAATACTCGAGGTTGTCCGCTGTTTTGATAACGGCGACGTTGTTCATGTGGATGGAAGCGTCAATCCGCTTCGCGATATTGAAGTTATAGAGACCGAGCTGATATTAGCAGACGTCCAGACTCTTGAAAGAAAAATAGAACGCCTGCAGAAAGCGGCTAAAGGAGATAAAGCTGACAAGCTTATCCTCGATGATGCCGAAGCTCTTTTAAAATTTATGAATGAAGGAAATGCTGCTTTTTCTTTTCCTGAAAAAGATAAGGAAACGCTACAGGTGCTTTTTAATGAGCTTAGGCTGATGACTTCGAAAAAAATTATTAACTGCGCAAATGTTGATGAGAATGGATTATCGGAAGATAACGAATATGTTAAAGAGGTCAAGAAATATGGAGAATCTAAAGAAGCCGACGTTGTAAAAATCTCCGCTAAAGTCGAAGAAGAGCTTGTCGGGTTAGAGGAAAAGGAAAGAGAAGAGTTTCTTGAATCTTACGGAATTAAGGAAGGCGGGCTTGAAAAAATAATTCATACAGGCTTTCATACTCTGGGATTGAGCAGCTATTTTACCGCAGGTCCAAAGGAAGTACGCGCATGGACAATACACAGTGGCTGGAAAGCTCCGCAAGCTGCGGGTGTAATTCATACAGATTTTGAAAAGGGATTTATCCGTGCCGAGGTTATAGGCTATGAAGATTACGTGAGACAGGGTTCGGAGTCAGCCTGCAGAGCGGCAGGAGTTCTTCGTGTTGAGGGAAAGGAATATGTCGTTCAGGACGGAGATATAATGCATTTTTTATTTAATGTATAATGCTGTTTTAATTTGTGTTAGTTGTGGAAAGCTGCTGCAGTTTGCAATAGCATTAAAATATACCTTTTTCGTTTAAGAATTTGCCGTAGGTTTTATCGGTTTTTATTATATGTTCAATAAGCCAGTATCTTAATAATTTCATTAATTCTGTTGCCTCCGGTTTTTTTCCGCTATCGTATAAATATTTATACTGTAGCACCTGGTTGGTAAAATATTTATGCATCTTAATGTGTGATTCAGATTTTTCAAACCCGTTTTCTACAAACAAATCTTCCTCGCACTTAAAATGATAATCGATATAATTTACCAGTTCATCTAAAATTTTTTCAAATGCAACGCCGTCATAGTCATGCAAGATGTTCTCATTTAAATCGTTTATTATTTTTATCAATTTTTTATGTTGAGCATCCATGGCTTTAACGCCAACAGAAAGGCTGTCGTCCCAGATAATGAGTTCCATAATTTTTTCAAGTAATTTTTTTTAAAATAATATTTTTATCTTATAATTAATAAAGGTTTTAAGTGTCCTATGTCAAACCTAATTGCTTCAATTGGAGAAATTCATTTTAGATAAATATAGTTTATCCGGGAATCTTAGTCTTTGTCAATCATCTTTAGCCGGTTTTTTGTAATTTTGCCTAATTAAATTTTATCGAATAGATTCAAAATCGGAGAGATTATTTATGTCTAATGCATATTTTAAGGTACCGTTACCTATTAATGAACCGGTGTTTTCATACGCTCCGGGGACGCCTGAAAAAGAGGCGTTAAAGAAAAAGTTAAAAGATCTTCAATCAAAAGAAATTGAAATTCCGTTAATCATAGGCGGTAAGGAAGTCAGAACAGGGAAGACAGCGGTGATTACAGCGCCGCATGACCATTCCAGGAAGCTTGGAGTTTATCATAAAGCTTCCGCAAAAGAAGTTAATCTGGCTGTAGAAGCTGCACTTGAAGCGCGCAAGACGTGGGCTGAAATGCCGTGGGAACACCGCGTGTCCGTCTTTTTAAAAGCTGCGGAACTTCTTTCCGGTTCCTGGCGTGCTACCTTAAATGCAGCAACAATGCTCGGACAATCTAAAACGGTTTACCAGGCTGAAATTGATTCCGCTTGCGAGCTTATAGATTTCTACAGATTTAATTGCTATTATTTGACTCAATTGATGGGCGAGCAGCCATATTCATCGAAAGGGATGTGGAATAGAGAGGAATACCGTCCGCTCGAGGGATTTATTTTTGCGGTTACTCCATTCAATTTTACTTCGATAGCAGGGAACCTGCCGACGGCTCCCGTAATTGTCGGCAATGTTGCTTTGTGGAAACCGGCGTCGAGTGCTGTTTATTCAGCCTATCAATTAATGAAACTTTGGGAAGCGGCGGGATTGCCGGCTGGAGTAATTAATTTTATTCCCGGCTCAGGCGCAGAAGTAGGTGACCCGGTTCTTGCGAGTCCGGATTTAGCAGGAATTCATTTTACCGGCTCTACTGCGGTCTTCCAGGGAATGTGGAAGACAGTCGGTGAAAATATTAATAAGGCAAAATATTATCCGCGCATTGTAGGCGAGACAGGCGGTAAGGATTTTATATTTGCACATAGCACTGCCGATGTTGATGCGCTTGCTGTTGCGGCTATAAGAGGCGCCTTTGAATATCAAGGTCAGAAATGCTCTGCTGCATCAAGAATGTATGTCCCGCAATCCATCTGGAATGATTTTAAGAAAAAGTATGTTGATGAAGTCGGCAAAATTAAAATGGGAGATCCCGAAGATTTTACAAACTTC
>JBJKRP010000112.1:0-7849 GCA_046704565.1 Ignavibacteriaceae bacterium
GCCGGCTGCATTTATTTCGAACGGCTCAGGATGGTTAACAAGCAACCCGTATTCTATGATATAACAATCATTCCCAATATTAACCTGCCTTCGTTTACATCAATAGACTTTGAGAATAAGTCCCTCTTCGACATTCTAAGGAAACGATACCGCATACAGGTTAGAGGGGGCGAGCAAAAGATTTCGGCAACTACTGCCGATAAAAACATTCAAAAATATTTTAAAGTCGGAAAGAATTTCCCGATCTTACTCTTCAACAGGAAGTTCGACACGAATAGGATCGACTTCCATTTCTATAGCCAGGTCAGGTGTAATACTTCCGACTATTTTCTCTACGGTACCTTTTAGCCGAAGTTGAATTTTTGATATGCTTTATCCCATTTGGCGTTGTCTTCTGGTAAAAACAATCTTACAGGAAACGAGTCTGCAATTATCTCTCTCCCCCTCCCGATGGATTCAATCTTTCCCCTGGCAACAGCTTGAACTAAAATATTGCCAAGCGCTGTTGCTTCAACGGGACCCGCCGCAACCGGCACTCCGCATGCGTCTGCAGTAAACTGATTTAATAGATTATTCCGCGAGCCTCCGCCGACAATTTGGATTTTCTCAATTCTTTTCCCGGTCATTCTTTCGATTTGCTTAATCACTTTTCTGTATTTCAATGCAAGGCTCTCAAGGACGCACCTAACATGCTCTCCTTTACTTTCCGGGCTGGGTTGTTTGGTCCTAAAGCAGAATCCCCTGATAGCCGCCGACATTTCCTCAGGGTTAAGGAAAGCAGCATCGTCCGGATTAATTATCGATCTAAATTCTTCAGCTTCGTTTGCAATATTCATCAACTTATCGTAATCAATCTTCCCGCCTTTTTTCTCGAAGCCTTTCCTTAATTCCTGCAGCAGCCACAAACCCATTACATTGCTGTGAAAAGTAATTGTATCATATACACCGCCTTCATTTGTAAAATTCTTCTTCATTGCTTCATCGGAGATGATCGGCTCCGGCAGCTCAACCCCGACCAATGACCAAGTGCCTGAACTTATATATGCCCAGTCGTTCTCTGCTGCCGGTATTGCCGCAATTGCACTCTGCGTGTCGTGGCAGCCGACTGCGATTACGTCCGCATTTCTAATACCCGAACTATCGGCAATCTCTTCTCTTAATTTTCCTACAATATTTCCAGGCTGTATTAAAGGCACCGTAATTTCCTTTGGAAGATTTAGGCTCCTGAAAATTTCATCATCAAATATTCTTGTATTGATATTTAACAACTGTGAAGTTGACGCTATCGTGTACTCCGATCTCATTTCGCCGGTTAGGAAAAAGTTAAAGAGATCGGGCATAAACAATAACTTATTCCCTTCGGTTAAATTTTTATCTCCCGAAAGCTTCGCGCTGTACAACTGGTAAAGAGAGTTTATCTGCATTATCTGCGTCCCGGTCCGCCGGTAAATTTCACGAGCCGGAATCTTTTCAAACACCTTTCCCATAATCCCGTTTGTTCTTGAGTCCCGGTATGCAAACGGGTAGCCAGCTATCTCTTTATTCTTATTTACAAATCCGAAATCAACTCCCCATGTATCGACACCGATTGATTCTATATCCGAATGTCCGGCTTTTGCAGCTAAATGAAGCCCCATCCTTATTTCATCGAAGAGATAAAAAATATCCCAGTGAATATGGTCATTTATATTGATCTGCTTGTTTGGAAAGCGGTGAACCTCTTCAAGAGTAATCCTTCCTTCTTTAAGGATACCGGCAATAGCTCTTCCGCTTTCGGCTCCGAAGTCAAATGCTAAGAATTTAGAAACAGGCATTGCTTTAATTTTTTTGGGCTATAATATAAACTCATCTTCAGTCTTGAACAAACAGCAAGAAAGCTTAGCATCTATTTTACTTATTGCCGATTTTTCATACTTTTGCACTTGCAAAAAGACAATAATATTTCTTTGAAATATTTTTTTAGCATATGCGGGTAAATTTTTCAACCGGCGGTAAATTTTACTTACTTTAATTCAGACTTCATTAAAAAATTATACGAAATATTAGTCTTATTGAATAATTTAGGTTGGTATAATTTTGGTGATGGTAAAGGTTACTATTTAATTTTATCTAAAGGAAAATTCGTGGGAGATAAGCTTCAGGAAGAGCAGTGGTCAATTCAAACAGGAGATTATAAAAGGAGAAGCGACGGCAGTTACAGGAATATGGACGAGATAAGAAAAAGAGGAAGGATAAAGCGAATCATCATAACAATTATCTTTCTAATTATTGCTTTCTGTTTGGAATTCTTCGTTCTAAGACAAATAGCAAAAATGTAATGGTTATTTAGCGGCAAACTTTTTTAACTGGAACCCGGGACAAGCGTTTTAATTCCGGCTTTAATTAGGCATGAGTGGACTATTCGATATCCTTCATTTTAGTCTCAACGGACAAAACTTCGAGCAGAGTACTGTTCTCAATTATAACAGCGCTTAACTTGTTGCCGCTGTACGCTGAAGTATCTATGTAGACTACATTGCTGTACATGTCGAGCATAACTTCTTCGCGGCGGGTGTGCCCTACAACCTGCAATTTCCCTATATTCATTAGCTCGCCTCTGGTCCATAATATACCGTGTGTCTTTTCAATATCCCTTTTCAGGAGCGTTTCCAGCTTGTTTATATTCCCGAGAAAGTTCTTAGGCAGCTTTGGCTCATAGTGTTTTGAAATACCTGCATGGGAGATAAAGCAATCCGGCAAATCAATAATAACCGGCGAATGCATTATTACATCCAGATGCTCTTCAATCTTGCTGAACTGGTTGTTGTATGAATCCAGAGTTTTTTCATAACCGTTATAGACCCACGCCTCGCCTAACTCGCTTGCCGGGCTGTGGATAAAATAATAGAACATATAATCATGATTGCCCGGAGTAAATTTTATTCCCTGCTCATTGACATAGTCTAACACATCCTGGCTGAAATTTCCTCTATCAACCAGATCGCCGACGCTGTATATTTTTATCCGCGGGTATTTATACCTGATTTTATTTACAAGCTCGCTAAGTGTGTAAAAACAACCGTGAATGTCTCCTATTACCGCAACCATAATCTTTTAAAAACTTACAAATTAAATTAGACCAAATTATTTTCCGCGACAGCTTTCGTCCTTGAATGAAATCCTACCAACTGTCCTTAAATGTAAAAGAATAAAACCAAACGGAAGTTGATAGAAGTTATCTTCCCTTGTGAAGGTTCAAATTTTATCAGATATACTTGTTTTCTTTGGCATATTCCCTAAGCTTATCGCGGAATTCCGGATGAGCAATATTGATAAGCGCATTTACTCTTTCACGGATAGACTTGCCGAAAAGTTGAACCGTTCCGTACTCGGTAACAACATAATGTACATCGCCCCTGGTTGTTATTACGCCGGCACCCGGTTTCAGGTATGGAACTATCCGTGATATCTTTGAATCCTTTGTTGTAGAAGGAAGAGCAATAATAGGTTTACCGCCCTGCGACCTGCTTGCACCGCGTATGAAATCAAGCTGTCCTCCGAAGCCGCTGTAAAATTTTTGTCCTATTGAATCCGAACAGACCTGCCCGGTAATATCTATTTCTATCGCCGAGTTGATTGCCGCCATTTTATAATTCTTTGCAATCACGAACGGATCATTAACATATTCCTGCCTGTGGAATTCAATCATAGGATTGTTATCGATAAAATTGTAAAGCTTTTTTGTCCCGAGAACGAAGCCGGCAACAATTTTACCCGGATGCAGCGTCTTCATCTCATTAGTAATGACGCCTTTTTCAACAAGCTCAATAATTCCGTCTGAGAACATTTCCGAGTGGATGCCGAGAGCTTTACGGTCCGCAAGATATTTCAGAACAAAATCTGGGATGGCGCCTATTCCTAACTGAAGAGTTGAGCCGTCCTCAATAAGCTGTGAAATATTGTAAGCAATCTTTTTATTTATTTCCATAACCTCGGGACAGACTTCCCTTCCGCCTTGGGGAAGCTCTGCAATTTCCTCATCTGTCTCAACGATGTAATTTATTTTGTTGATGTGTATGAAGCTGTCGCCAAGCGACCTCGGCATGTTTTTATTTACCTGTGCAATTACAATCCTGGCTTTTTCAGCACCGGTCTTTGTCAAACCGACTTCAACGCCGAAGCTGCAGAATCCATGCTCATCGGGTGGAGAAACGTGTATTAAGGCTGCATCAAGGTCGATGTAACCTTTAGCAAACAGCAAGGGAGTCTCATATAGAAATATGGGGGTAAAGTCGGCTCTGCCTTCGCGTACTGCCTCACGGCTGTTGTTTCCTATAAAGAATGCATTGTGCCTAAAGTGTCCGTCCATCCCCGGCTGCATGTACGAAACATTCCCGACCGCAAGCGCATGTATTATTTGTATATCTTTCAGCTCATCCTTTCTCTTTACCAGTGCATTGATTAAAGCTGTTGGGAAAGCGCAATTTGAATGCGCAAGGATCTTATCGCCGGACTTAATTACTTTCACAGCCTCATCGGCAGTTACAATTTTTTGATTGTACGACTGCAGTACGTTAAACGGGACCGTGTTCTTAAATTTTGTTTCTTCTGTTGCAACCATATAGCTCCAGTTTATCTTTTACTCTTTTGGAGTTTTGGAATTCTGTTCTAAAATTAATTCTTTGAGAATATTCTCAGCTTTCTGTATTCAAGATTAAAGACACTTGCTATTGCTTCGTTGGAGCAGCAGCCTTGATAAGTGCAGACTCCTTTTGAAAGTCCGTTATCTCCCAGCAGGGCATTTGCAAGACCGTTTTCGGCAATACACATTATATAGCCGAGCGAAGCGTTGTTTAGCCCGTAGCTTGCAGTCTTTGAAACAAGCGCCGGCATGTTTGGTACGCAGTAATGTAATACATCATGCATAACATAAATCGGATCGGAGAGAGTAGTGATGCGGCTCGTCTCAATGCATCCGCCTTGATCGATCGATACGTCGATAAGAACTGCACCTTTTTTCATCTTCATTACCATTTCTTCCGAAACCAGGTGCGGAGTCTTTTCTCCTTTAATTAAAACTGCGCCTATAAGAACGTCCGCAAACTTTACGCCTCGGGAAATAGTGTACGGGTTTGCCATTACCGTAGTCACCTTCTGTCTGAAAGTCAACTCCAATTTTCTCAGGCGGTTAAGATCCTTATCAATAACGATCACCTGCGCTCCGCGTCCCAAAGCGGCTCTGGCAGCGGTTGTTCCTACAACGCCTGCACCGAGAATAACAACTGCAGCCGGCGCAACTCCGGTAATACCTCCAAGCAGAATTCCTCTACCGCCCTTCGTATAGCTTTCAAGATACCTTTCCGCAATCTGTATGGAAAGCTGACCTGCAATCTCGCTCATCGAATGAAGCACCGGCAGCCCGGTCTCATTTTCAATAAGCTCATATCCAATTGCAGTCACATTCTTCTGAAGCAGTTTTTCAATAACAGACTTCGTGCTGACAGCAAGATGAAGGAAAGAAAATATTATTTGATTTTCCTGAAGCAGCTCCGTCTCGCCGTCGGATAGAGGAGAAACTTTGGCAACAAGTTCCGAGCGGTGGTAAACCTCTTCTTTGCTGTAGACAATCGTAGCGCCGGTCTGTGCATAATCCTCATCGCTAAGATTGCTGCCTTCGCCGGCTCCGCTTTGAAAGTAAACCGTATGACCTGCCCTTATCAGCGCATCCACTCCGGCAGGCGCAAGCGCAACGCGCTTCTCTTCAAATATGTTTTCTTTAGGTATCCCTATTCGCATATGTTTATATTCAATTTTTTTACCCGATTAAAGCTACTTATTATGTTTTAAACTTTCAACTGTTTGAACGGATATTACGATAGCACGATCAAAAAATTAAAAGTTTGACAAATCCCTAAGCCAGTCTTAAACCGGAGTAACCGCACCCTTTCCTTTCAAAACCGAGATAACATTCCTCGCCGCCAGCAATGCCATGTTTGTTCTTGCTTCCACAGTTGCACTGCCGACATGGGGAAGCACAATTACATTATCCAGTTTAAGCAGCGCCGGATTTATTGCAGGCTCATTTTCAAATACATCCAGTCCGGCGCATAAAATTTTTCTTTGCCTTAACAGCTTAATTAATTCTTTCTCGTCAATTATTTCTCCTCTGGAAGTGTTGATCAAGATTGCCGACCGCTTCAGCATAAGTAATCTTTCTTTATTAAGCAGATGGAAAGTTTCTTTTGTCAACGGGAGATGGATGGAGAGGAAGTCGGAGGTTTTGAGCAGAGTATTAAGGGAAACCTTTTTGGCACTAATTACTTCTTCAAGATTTTTATTCTTTCTTCTCGAAGAATAGATTATATTCATACCAAATGCCTTTGCACGCAGCGCAGCAGCAGTTCCTATTCTTCCTGCACCTAAAATCCCAAACAACTTATTTTTCAATTCCGTTCCTAAAAGAAGATCGGGCTTCCAACCTTTGTACTTGCCGTCTTTCAGAAATTTTTCAGCCTCGACAATCCTTCTTGCACAAGCCAGGACCAATGCCATAGTAATATCTGCAGTAGAATCAGTTAGAACATCCGGCGTATTGGTAACGATGATATTCTTAGACCTTGCATATTCGACATCGATGTTGTTATAGCCTACTGCGTAATTGGCAATCACTTTGCAATTGAGCATTTCATCAATTACGCCTTTGTCAAACTTCTCCGTTAAAAGAGAAATTACGGCATCGGCTTCTTTTATATTTCTCAGAAGAATTTCTTTTGGAATAGCGGAATCCTTTTTGTAAACCAAAACCTCGCAGCCTTTATCTTTTAAAAGCCGGATGGCGGCAGAAGGGATACGCCTGGTTATAAAAACTTTAGGAGAAGATTTTTTCATTTTAACTAACTATAAACCAAACAGCATTCTTACAATAAATACAGCTCCGAGTATACCAGCTAAATCAGCTATTAAGCCAGCGGCAAGTGAGTGGCGTACATTTCTGATATTAACGGCGCCAAAATAAACCGCTAATACATAAAAGGTTGTCTCGGAACTGCCGTACAAAGTGGAGACAAGAATTCCGATGAAAGAGTCGGGACCGTGCACGGACATAATTTCCGCCATAACGCCAAGCGAGCCGCTCCCGGAAAGCGGTCGCATTAAAGCCATTGGTATTGCCTCTGCCGGCATGCCTATTAAATTTGTAACCGGATGAAGAAGATAAACCAGCCAATCCATCGCACCGCCAGCTCTGAAAATTCCAATTGCAACAAGCATGGCAACAAGATAGGGAATAATTCTAACGGCAATGTTAAAGCCTTCCTTGGCGCCTTCCACAAACTTCTCGTAAACTTTTACTTTCTTTATCGCCCCGTACCCGATGAACGTGACGATTAAAAGCGGAATTGCAATCGTAGAAAAAATCTGAATTACGTCTTTGAAGAACGCGGGATTGATAGAACCGAGTGACGAACCGATTATCCTGCCCGCACCTGAAAATGCCAGCAGTAAAATAAAAACTACAATAGCGGCGAAAATAGAAAATCCTTTTACGTTCTTTTTAAACCAGTCTCCCAATTTTCCCTTGCCTACCGGAAACTTCTCCAGCGTCTTAGCCGCAATAATTCCGGCGACTGTCGCACAGAAGGAGCCAAAAAGAGAAGTGCCGATAATAATCGCCGGCTCGCTGCTTCCCGCTGCCGCACGGATTGCAATTGCTGTTGCCGGAATCAAAGTCATTCCTGCAGTGTAAATGGCAAGAAAAGTGCACATTGCATTTGTAGCTGTACCCTTGTTTGGGTTGAGCGTGTCAAGTTCTTCCATTGCCTTTAAGCCGAACGGGGTCGCGGCGTTTCCCAGCCCTAAGATATTTGCAGAC
>JBJKRP010000113.1:0-16600 GCA_046704565.1 Ignavibacteriaceae bacterium
TTATAATCGGATCATTCATGAAGTTTGGAGAGCAGGCTCCGGAATATTTTACCAAGCTCAATAAGTTTGTTACGGGTATCGCCGCATCGCTGCACGTCAGGGCGCCGTTTTTCAGATACTTTTCAATCCAGCACATTATTTCAAGAATAGATTACCAGGGACTTGCCGGCGGAATCTTTTCATCTACGTTTTCTATTATCGGTAACGTCCTCTTCATTCTTTTCTTTTACATCTTTATAGTTACCGGGCACAATACCACCTACAATGCAATCAAGAACCGCTTTGTTTATAAAAGAGTAAAGCCGCAGTTGAAAGAGATGAAAAGGAAATATAAGACGGCGTCATCGGTACCCAACCCGGACTTTGACCAGTGGATGGGCGACCAGATGAACATTGAAAAGCATGAGAAAGAAGAGAAGCTCGCAAATACTTTTAAGGCTATTACAGAACAGATACAGCGCTACATAATTCTGAAGATTGCATTAAACCTTTCTGCAGGAATAGTTGTTTGGATTTTCATGTCCATACTCGGAGTTGACTTCCCGATTATCTGGGGCTTGTTTACCTTCCTTTTCAATTTCATCCCGACAATAGGCTCTGCGGTTGCGCTTATACTGCCGGTAACTATGGCTGTGCTGCAATTCGGGTCTTTAACTTATGCAGTCTTAATTGCTCTAATTCTGATTGCTATCCAGACGCTCTTCTTTAACCTGCTTGAGCCGAACCTGATAGGCAAAAGATTAAACTTAAACCCGCTGCTTATCCTTCTTGCCGTATTGATTTGGGGATACATCTGGGGAATTATCGGGATGCTGCTTGCTGTACCGCTTACGGCTATTATCAAAATTATTATTTCTAATTCCAGTTCAAAGAATATGGTTTTCCTCGGCGACTTGATGAGTAAGGAATAAGCTGCCGTTCAAGTCTTGATGCCGGATGTTCGGGACAGCATCTTTATCTTCGGCTATCATCGAATATCGATTATCTTTAATCAGATTAGCGGGCAAAGATTTCAAGCAGCTTAGACTTTACGAACTCAAAATATTCTTTTACCGATAGAAACTTCACGAAAGACCTCAACCAGGTCTCCTTTGGTAATTCTCTCAAAATCTTTTTCAACAGGCAGGATGCATACACCGCCGAGATCAACGGCAGCAGGGCTTATCAACATTTGGCTTTCGTCCTGAGCAAAGTACCTGGAGGGACGATGACTGCCGCGCAGGAAAATTATTATCCGCCAGCCTTTGCCGGGCTCGTAAGAAGATAAGATATTCATCATAGGCTCATCGCCGTTCTTAATATTAACTAACCCGGGCGCGGTGTTGTCAAGTGTAGTTAAGATTTCATAGAAACTATGGAAGGAATGAATCAGGATGTCTTCATCATTCCCTTCAAACGAAATAATTCTTCTCATCCCGTCATCTATAGCATGAATAGAAAAATCAAAATCTTTGTAAAGCTGCTCGCCGTAATTCTTCTTAAGAGAATCAAATTCATTCTCAACAGACATGACTAATTTACTGCCCGCCTGGAAGTGAAGATGGTTGGGAACGGAAGCGCCGCATCGCGGACCATTATAAAATACGGTATAGTACCTGTGCATGCTTCTGCTAAGGGAAAGCATAAGGTAAAATACTTCCTTAATCCTTTGCGGGAAGTGGTTGATGTTGATTATTGTGAAATGTCCGGGAAAGATCGGGTATGGGTTACCCAGTATTAAATATTCATCTCCGTATAAAATTCCTTTCTGACCGGCGGGCAGGTTCCCGGTGCACAAAAAGCATTCGCGCTGCTTAACAGAAGTTTCATCAACCTTTGCAGACGTGGATAGGATACGCATCGGGTTATATTGGGCTTTTATGCTGAAGCCTTCAAAATCAAAGCTCTTTGTCTGTACCGAATCCAAAGATTTATAGCCTTGATAAAGCCGCCGCCAATCTTGCTTCTGCCTTTCGAGCAGAAGCCTTGCAGCGGTAGCATAATCGTCGGCTTGCGTAAACCGGCTGATTTCATCCGCGAACCAAATCTTCTCTATCAGTTTCTGATTATTCATTCGTCATCTTCCAATGGTCATTTCTTGATGCGTCTGAAATTTAAGGACAAAATTATTATACTCTTTTTATCAGATTTTGTCTTGCAAGTATTTCAATCGTTCGCAGCCTGTCTTTATAAAGATTATTTGCATTCTGCTTTTCAATTGATAAGGAGGCATCCGAATTGCCTTCCCAGCGGCGGCACAGATAGATGGGCTCAAAAATCCTTCCTATCTTGAAGCGCCTCGATACTGCTAAACCCACTGCATAATCTTCCCCGTAACTTACGTTGGGAATTTTAATTTTCCTGAGAAGCGGGACAAAGAACGCACGCGGCGCACCGAGCCCGTTTATCCTTAAGGCATTATTCCTGCCGTTCTCTTCGGTCCACTCTCTATGGTCTACAATTCCCGGAGGAATTTCATTTAAATTGAAGTCCGTCAGCCTGTAGCTTCCGATTACAATCGCACACTTTTCTTTTCCAAACACATCGATTATCTTCTGCAGAGTATTTTCATTAAGATAAAGATCATCGCTGTCTAATTGTACGGCGAACCTTCCGCAGCTTTCATGATTTACCGCTTCATTCCAGCATCCGCCTATACCGAGGTCTTCTCTCTCCGGGATTAAATGCATTAGCCGTTTTTCTTTTGCGGCAATTGATCGCAGCAATTCGGTAGTGCCGTCCGATGAATGATTATCAATTACTATTACGTTAAAGCTGGAACCGGTTTTTTGACTTAATGCCGAATGGACAGCATCGCCGATTGTCTTAACTCTATTCTTTACGGGAATAATTACGGAAGCTTCATTTTCAAAACTTCCTTCCTCTAAATTGACGGATTTAAAAACAGGCGGAAGGTATGCACCGGTCCGTTTCAAATATTCTGTGAATGCCTTTTCCATTTCGATCTGCACCTCGCGGTTCTTCGGATCTACATACTCAAACTGGGTGCTGCCGGAGTTTTTATTTTCCACCGTGGCTGCAGAATAAAGGAATTCCGGGATACGGATAATTTTATACTTTTCCGAAATCCTAAGCCGCAAGTCATAAAGCCCGGCGAAGGAATAACCGGATGAGTCTCTTTCAGGTAGTTCATTAAGAGCATCTTTCCTGATAAACAGCAGGGGACCGAATTCAAAATCATCCCGGACGCTGCCCAATTGGTAATCAATTAAAGGATGATTAATTCTCCCGTCGTTCTTAACCTCCAGGTAATCTGAGTAAACAATACCTGCTCCGGTATCTTCGGCAACCGACAAGAATCTTTCAAGAAAATTTTGACCCGGAAAGATTAAAGTATCTTTTGTAATCAGAAGGATAAAATCCGTCTTGGTCAGATCAGCGATACGCTTAATTGTTCTGCTACCTGTTAAAGAATCTACGGCTGCCGTTTCGCATCCGCCGTATTTATCCGCCGCACCTTCTCTTGAAAGAATAAAAACTTTTTCGACAAGACTGCTGTTGTTTAATTCTTCAATTAATCCTTGAAGCCGGGCTTCAGGCATACCCGGAATGAAAGCGGAAATCTTCTTTGACATTATGTTATCTCAAATCAATTCTTCTGCAGTTCTGTTCTCTTATAGATATCAATTACCTGCCGTGTAAGAAACTCCAGATCAAAATTTTTAACCGCGCGTTCTCTCGCCGCATTCCCGAAACTTAACCTCATCTCCGGTGAATCAATAAGACGGGAGATTTTAACTGCAAGATCGTTAGCATCTTTGTTCTCGAACAGCAGCCCGGTTTCATTATCAACGGTAATATCGAGTACTCCGTCTGAATTAGAGCAGACGGAAGGCTTGCACATTGCCATAGCCTCTGTAAGTGCAATTCCAAAAGCCTCGCCGTGAGACGGGAATACAAAAATATCCATTGCTGCCAATACCTCCGGCGTATCGCTCCGGTATCCGGTAAAGATAATATTATTCAGCCCGTAGTCTTTAGCCGACTTCTTAATCGTTTCTTCATAAGCATTCTCGCCGCGGCTTGCCTCGCCGACTATGAGAAATCTTAAATTATTATATTTTAAGTTAAGCTCACGGGCGGCATATAGAAATTCTTCATGTCCCTTGCCGGGACTGAACCTTGCAAGCATCCCTATAACAACCTCGTCTTCCTTGATGCGGAATTCTTTTCTAACCTTTTCTTTATCAGTTTTTTCAGGATCAAACTTTGCGGAATCAATCCCGTTGTGGAGAAGCAAAACCCTGCCGGCATCAAGTGGACAGGTTTCCAACAAATTTTTTTTGATGACGCTGCTTATCGCCAAAGCAAATGTTACGCGGTTGTAAATCATCCTGTGAAATAAATCCTTTTTAACGATGCCGGAGCCAACCTGCTTTGTTAAGATGAGAGGAACACTACTCCTCAATATTTTAAGAGCGGGAACAATAAGCCAGAGGTCTTTCGATGCCTGTGTGTGGATGATATTATAGCCGCCGCGTCTTATTATGCTTGCCAGCTTTAAAGTACTTAACGGATGCACATAGCCGGATGCTTTCAACGGGTAGGTAATAATACCGCGGTTGATTGCTTCGACATGGATCCGTGATTCATTTATACAGACAAGCCCGGCTTGAATATTTTTTTTATTAAGCTGCTTTACCGCAGTAAGCGTAAACATTTCCATTCCGCCCCAGCTTTTAGAAAGGCAGGAGTATAGTATTTTCATTTCATTCAGTATATCTTTTTCAAGTCGGTATCTTTAAAATAATGAAGAAGGATTTCGTCGAACTGGTAGCCTTTGGAAGCCATTACGGCGGCACCGATCTGGCAAAGCCCCACGCCGTGCCCCCACCCTGCGCCCGTCAAAATAAACTTTTGCGGCAGCCCGTTCTGAATATCGGCTTTTTCAACAATAAATGCGCTGCTGTAAAGATGCGTCTCGGATAATATCTTTCTTATCTCGAGCTCCTTTCCCACAACGAGTGTTTTCTTAGTGCCTATTATCTTCAGCTTAATCAATCTTGAGGAGAAGCCGCGCTGAACCGGCACAAGGTCTATTATATCGCCGAAATCAATTCCACTTTTAGATTTTATGATCTGTGAAATCTGTTCCTGGGAATATTCAACCTTCCATCTAAAAAAATCTTTTGTCGCCTGGTCAAAATCAACAAGTATATGCGAAAGAACTTTCCGGTCTTTGGTATTGCAGAAGGATTGGGGACAGCTTTTAATCCACCTTTCGGCATTGGCTTCATAGGAAAAGTCAAGATCATAATTTTCAAGCTCGAACTTATAATCAATTACAGAAGACAGATATGTGAATTTAACGGGGTCCCAAACATTCTCAAAGGATTCTGTAATGCCTCCGCAAGATTTCGAATACCGGGTATCGCAAATCTGATCCTCGCTAACCAGTACAATTCCGCTTGTTTGTTTAACAGCCTGCCATGCCGAGTCTGTAAAAACTCTTGTAACTCCCTGGTAGCGCTGGCAATGGTCGTCTGCGCATACGTCAAACAGCTTGTGGTCTTCACGGTCATACCATTTGATATGCTCTTCTTCCCCGGAGATTACCGTTTGGTATTTCGCCTTTCCTTTTTTAATTGATTTAGATTTCTCAAGCTGTGCAAGAACCCAGCTGCGGGAAATTACCGCATGAGTTTTTAAAAGCTGCAGCGGGCTTTTAGCGCTCATCTCGGATGAAATTACACTTACAAGATAGCTCTCAACCGGGATAAGGTTAATAACGGTAACCTTACCGCTATCTCTAAGAAGCTTCAACGAGCCGGTAAACCTTTCCTTTTCTTTTTTCTCCCAGTGGAACTTAACTCCAATGGTAACATCCTTAAGAAGGAAAGACTCGGTTTCAAAATCCTGCGGCTTAAAGGTAACCTCGCCGGTAAATTCAATATTATTTCCATCCTGCTTACAGACAATTTTGTCATCGCGGACCTCGGCAGAATAACGCCCGCTGAAATTTTTAGTTTGACCGGTAACCTTAAAATCTCCATGAAGCTCAAAGTCAATAGCTTTTTCACTCATTATGCCGACACTTATCACCGGTTCCTTAGAATAGCCAAACATCTACGTTTCTAACCAGTTTTATAGAATCATAAGAAAAACTTTTTTTAGTAAATAAAATATAAACATTAAAAAGCTTATTTTGTAAGCCATTAAGAGATGGCGGTCATTAGCTTATTCCTGTCAAAGTTCCTAAATTACCGCATCGTTTAATTGTTAAATTGCTTAATTGTTATATCGTTAGAGCAATTTGACAATTGAATAATTTAGCGGTAAGTAATTTCACAGCTAATAAAGAATTCAAAATATTTTAGCGAAAAGATGCCACAATTAAATTCAAAAGTAGTAAACATCATCGGATTCCCGATGGATCTTGGCGCAGATAGAAGAGGCGTTGATATGGGTCCTTCGGCGCTGCGGATTGCGGGTCTCCGCGAAAAGCTTGAACGCCTTGGCTATAAAGTTATTGACAGCGGCGACCTATTTATCCGCATAATGGAAAGACAGAAGATTACAAACCACAAATTAAAATATCTAAACGAAATTGTAAGGACGGCTAACAGCCTTGCCGCCAAAGTGGAAAAGGTACTTGAGAAAGGGCAGTTCCCGCTTTGCATCGGCGGAGATCATTCGATGGCAATCGGAAGCATCGCAGGCATTTCTTCTTTCTGCAGAAAAAGGAACCTGAAGCTTGGCGTTATATGGATTGATGCTCATGCCGATATGAATACCGAAGAGACGACGCCGTCCGGTAACATTCATGGTATGCCGCTCTCAGCCTCATTGGGACTGGGAAATGAAAGGCTTACACATGTTTGCGGCTTTTCGCCCAAGGTATTACCGGAAAATACGGCGCTTATAGGTGTTAGAAGCATTGATGGTCCCGAAAAGGTAAACATAAAAAAACTTAAACCAAGCGTATACACAATGGCAGACATTGATAAGCTTGCCATCCACAGGGTAATTTCCAGGGTGCTTAAACAGTTTAAAGAAAATGTAGACCACATCCATGTCAGCTTTGATCTGGATTCTGTGGACCCTTCCGTTGCGCCCGGCGTAGGAACGCCTGTCCCCGGCGGATTAAGCTACCGGGAGACTCACCTCTTAATGGAATCCATCGCCGACTGCGGCTGCATTTCTTCGCTCGAGGTTACGGAGGTTAATCCCATTTTGGATAACCAAAATAAAAGTGCAATATTTGCTACTGATGTTATAGCTTCTATAATGGGACAGAGGATTCTATAGGAAAATTATTTGACCAATAAACATTCGATACTATCTTATGCCTTAAGCTTTCTCCTTATTGCCTACGCGGCAAAGCTTCTCGGCATAGTCGACTTCAGCGTACTGGAGATACTGGCTTACACTTTTATTTTTTACGGTATAAGCCAGGTTTACCTTTCGATGGGAAGCGACAAAAAGCTCGCGCTGTTCCTTGGTTCTGCAATTTTCCTGATAGGGATAGAGTTTTTCCTGGTAGATAATTTTGACGTTACGTCAACTGCTTCAATAATATTTCCCTCCGCGCTGCTGATCCTCGGTATAAGCTCATTCATGCTGTTCTTGGATAACACAAGCGACAAGGCAATAATGTTCATCTCGCTTATTTTTATTTTGCTGGGAATAATCTATTCTACCAACGTAGGCTCGATGAGACCCGGGAACTTTTTTACCGCGCTTGTCCAGCTATTTGCAAAGTACTGGTTCATCTTTTTACTTTCGTTGGTAATAATTCTTATTATCAGCAAGGGGAGGAATAAAGAAGAGGATGAAAATTTGGAAGGGGAAGAGTAAGCTTAAAATTATTGCAGTCTAAAATGCCGGAAGTTCATATAAAGTTTTGTTAGATATTCGGCGCATATAAAAACGTTTAACCCGGGATGCTTATTTTGTAGCTTGATATCGAATTAATTATTTTAAGGCATGCAGAAAAAAAACAAGTTCTCAATTGATTAACTCGATGAAGTTCCTGGCAGGACTACTTTTAGCATTCACCGTTACGGCTTTTTCCCAGCCGGTTGATTCAGCCGGGGTAATGCCTGTCAAGCCGCCTCCCGATACTATAACTACAGTTCGAAATGACTCACTTTCGGTCCCTGATTCGCTGAGACTCAAGACTGCAAAATCTGATACCCTAATTCCAATTTATCAGGAACCGTTCTATTCCCAAAGCTTTTTTATAAGCAGAAGCACTATGAACTTTATGGATTACCGCTACACCGGCGATTTCCTAAGAAATTTCAACTTCAATTTTATCGCCGACTACGGCTCCATCGGTCAGCCCAATGAAACTTTCCTGTACGGTACAGGCTACAACGGCATAAGCTATTTTGAAAACGGAATTCTCCGCAATAACCGCCTACAAAATATTTTTGATCTGAACAATCTTCAATCCGAGCTTATAGATTCAATAGAAGTAATCCCTTTACCGAGAGGATTTTTATATGGAACGATAAACAATCCTGTTTCGGTAAATTTTCTTACAAGAGATTTTATTTCGCCGAAGCCATATTCAAGAATAAGATTTTACCAGGGACCATCAGGCGAAGCCATGCTCGATGTTATTTTTAATGAATTAGCCTTCAAGAAATTCAACTTTACTTTTGATGTTACCAACCGGAAGATCGACAGCACTTTTACCAATACCTCGTACAGCATCTGGCAGGCAACCGCAGGTTTGAAATATTTCTTGTCGGATAATATAAATCTGATCGGGACATATTCGTTCACCAAGTCGTTAGTAGGACTGAACGGCGGAATAAACGTTGACAGCATAGCAAGCTTAACTACCGATATAAATTCCCTTCTTTATGATCAGTTAGGGGCGCCGGTAAACTTCCCGTTTAGAAACCAGAGTTATAAGAGCCATCTCTTCAGCCTCCGTTTGCTTGGCAAATTCTGGAATGATTCATTTACCGATTTGAATATCTATTATAATTTTGATTACACCGAACTGAACCAGTCTGCCGATACTACTTTCTACAAGACTGTTGATAGGAATAAAGTCTTTGGCGCCTCTCTCCGCCAGGATTTTAAAAAGAGCATTTTTGATTTCAACATCAACGGGAATTTTGAATCCGGTAATCTTAAATATTACTCACTGACAGATACAACTTTCAGTTACTATCCGGTTAGCTACAGGAACGCCTCTTTATCTGCTGCCGCGTCTGCTTACCTGTTCGACAGCACCTTCATCCCTTCCGTTTTTTATAAGATAACAAACCAGTCCGGCAGTAATTACTTCCCGCAGGCTAACGGAACGTACAGCGGCATCGGCGCAGACATGACTTACAAACCGTCGGAAAGGCTCAAATTTTATTTAGGCTATTCAAACTTCAAAACAAGCAGCGTGTATTCCTATTCGCAGAATTGGGAAGCAGGCTTCACTACAACCTTTAATAATTTTTTTGCAGATATAAAATTATTCAGAAAGAAAGATTCACATCTAATAGTACCTGCCGGTCTATCATATTATAATACATCATATAATCCTGATTTGACGGGCTTCGGAGCGCGTTTAGACTATTCTTGCTGGAAAATTTTTCTGGAAACTAATACTTCAATCTATACTACTCCCAATTCATCGGAGCTAACTTATTACCTGCCGAAATTGAATTTCACCGGCGGGCTTTATTATAAAAGCATTCTCTTCGAGAAAAATCTTGATCTGAAGACCGGGTTTGTCTTTTATTATACCGGTCAGCGGAACTCACCTTTGGGAGAGCTAAGCCCCGTTTACAAAATAGATTTCACTGCCGTTGGTGAAATCCAAAAAGTAGCGTACGTTTACTTCACATGGGAAAATCTGACAGACAATAAATACTACATTATCCCGTTTTATCCTATGCCGCCAAGGAATATCAGGTTCGGTGTTGCGTGGGAACTGTTCAATTAAAAGGATAAAAGGCTCGGGCTTTAATTATAAGCTAAGCTTCTCTTTAAACTTTATCGCCTGTCTGCGTGATACTTCAATCTTGTTTCCGCCTTTCAGCTTTACAAGCAATCCTCCGTTAAGCCAGGGTTCTATGTTTTCTATCCACTTTAGATTAATGATATGCTTCCTGTTTGCTCTGAAAAAAGTTTTGCCGTCGAGACGCTCGTCAAGATAATTCAACGTACGCAGGATAAGCGGCTTGTTATCATCAAAATAAAGCCGCACATAATTTCCTTCAGACTCGAACAAGCGTACATTAATCAGCTTAACAAACCAGCAGCGCTCGCCGTCTTTTACAAACACCTGATCGTTCTCTTTCAACACGGGTGACTCCGTCTCTCTAAAAGAATCTTTCCTGTTCCTTTCGATGATTTTCTTAATCGTATCTTCAAGGCGTTTCGGCTCTATCGGCTTAAGCAGATAATCCATAGCGTTATATTCGAAAGCCTTGAGAGCGTACTCATCATAAGCCGTGGTAAAGATTACGGTAGGCACGCTGTCTAATTCCTCTAAAAGCTGGAAGCCGTTTTTGCCGGGCATTTGTATATCAAGAAAAATTATCTCCGGGCTCAGCTCGGTAATTTTGTTCAGGGCGTCTTCGACGTTTACAGCTTCGCCGACTACATTTATTTCTTTGTATGGAGACAAGAGCCTCCGCAGCTCCACCCGCGCAAGCCTTTCGTCGTCAACTATTAAAGCTTTCATTTTTTATACCTCCTATAGGAATTACTATTTCTGCTAAAACTTCATTTTCTGTCTTATTGATAATTGAAAAGGATGCCTTTTCGCCGTAAAGAAGATGCAGCCGGTGCTTTGTATTGCTTATCCCGAACCCTTTGGATTTTTGAAGAGCCTCGTCGCTTATCTGTCCGTTGTTTTTAATCTTGATGGTAAGCTGCGAATCCTGCACTTCGGATTTAATTGTAATCTCTCCGCCTTCGGTGCGCTTAGAAATGCCGTGCTTCAAACCGTTCTCGACAAGCGTCTGAATCATCATCGGCGGAATTTCTATCTTAAAAGATTTCGGATCAATATCAATTTTATATTTTAATCTTTCCTCAAACCTTATTGTCTCAAGCTCCAGGTAATCGCATACGGTCTGCATTTCCTTTTCAAGCGGAACAGTCTCTATTCTTTCCATAGTTAAAGAATATCTTAAAATACTTGAAAGCTTGGTAACGGCAGTCTGAGCACTTTTAGGATCGACGCCGATAAGCGCACGAATGCTGTTAAGTGCATTAAACATGAAATGCGGGTTAAGCTGGGACTTCAGCGTCTTCAGCTCAAAGTCCTTAACCGCTGCTTCCCAGATCAGCGATTCGATCTGTACCTGTCTGTAGTTTTCAAAATAGTGGACAGCAAAATATATCAAAGCCCAAAGCAGAACAGTAGTGCTGAGCCGGAAAAGATCTGCCAGTACAAACGCAGCTCTAAAATGATTTAACTGAAAAGTGCCGACGCCTATGCTTATTATGTAAAATAGAAAGGATAGAATTACTCCCATTATAACGCTTGCAATTAATACACGCGGAATAATTCTTTTTAGCTGAAGACTGAGCCATCCGTTTTTTTTTACGATGTTTCTAAAGACATGAGTAATTAAAACGCCGCAAAAGCAAAGGTAGAGAAGCTCAATCGTATTTTCCCAGGAAAAATAATCGAACGATGCACTTACAATTATGTTTACAATTGCAAAGATCGACCAGCCGGAAATCTGACTTATCCAATAAGCTTTTTTTCTATTCATCCGGCTTAATTGCTCAATTTGATCTGTGGAATCTGAGTAACTGGAAATATCGCCATTGTTAATATGAAAATAATTCGCCTTCATTAAATATAATCGTATCTCGTCTAAAAGAAAATCGTCATCTTAAAATTATTTATCGTCGCAAACCTTTAAAAACTTCAATTCCTCCTTTGCCGAAAAGGAGGAATCGAAGTTGAGAGAGAGAGATAATCCCGCACCGGCTCGTTTCAATCGGGTAAATGCGGAATATTTTGCTAACCGTTAAGACTTATAGTCTTTTCGTTGGTTCAAACTTAAGGCTTATAATACAGTACGGTGAGAAAAATTTTTCCAATGGTAATTATAGATGATAAACGGAAATCCGAAGATTATAAAGGAGAGATAAGGCAAAGCGGCAGACGCACTTTGCCCTATATTAATTCACTATGCTTACAGACTTATAATGTCGTTATAAATTATGAACGCCATTAGCAGAAGAAGAATTACGAAGCCGGCATTCTGAATTGCAATCTTAACCTTAATGGGAATTTCCCTCCGGAATATTCCTTCAATAATAATCATAACAAGATGACCGCCGTCCAGAACCGGGAATGGGAATATATTTATCAACGCAAGGCTTAAGCTTAACAAGGCAAGAAAATAGAGGAAACTTATAATGCCATTGTCTGCAGACTTAACAGCGAACTGTGCAATTTTAATAGGACCGCCAAAAGCTTTTCCAAAGGCAATTTTGCCCTGAATAACTTCGCCAGCCATACCGATTGTCATCTTGGTTATTCTTACAATATCTTTCCAGCCGTATGCAAAGGACTCGAAGAATCCGTAAGTCTCATAAACAACCGAGCCTGTAAATGCGTCTCCAAGCCCTACGCCAATCATGCCGTTCAAACCGGGAGTAACCGCCAGGTTCACAGTATCCTTGTCCCTTAATACTTCAAGAGGAATTGCTACTCCTTTATGACTCTTAATAATTTCCGTAGCTTGTTTGCTATTGTACAAAGGAATGTTGTTAAGTGAAAGGAGAATATCTCCTTCCTTAATACCGGCTTTACTTGCCGGCGAGTCTTTAAGTACTTCGCTTATTAGAGGCTTAACACCGGCAGGCAGCAGGAATGAATCGATCTTGTCTCCCGAAGGCACTTTGCTGCGCGGAATTAAAATTATTTTTTCGTTATTTTGATTTTGAACCTGAACCTTAAGATTAGGGCTTAATGCGCCGAGCAGAATGTCTGCCCTTACTTCTTCCCAGTTGTTTACTTTCCTGCCGTTAATGGAAATAATCTTATCGTTAGTCTGGAAACCTAAAGAATCGGCGGTACTGTTAGGCTCAACGTACCCGATTGTAGTGGTTTTGGTAAATTCCCTTCCGTGAAAGAAATTCATTCCCCAGAAAACTAAAAACGTAAGTAAGAAGTTCATAAATACGCCGGCGGAAATTACGATGATCTTTTGCCATGTAGGTCTCGCACGGAATTCATAGGGCTGCGGTTCTTTATCTGCAAAGTCCGTATCGAAGCTTTCGTCAACCATGCCTGAAATTTTAACATAGCCGCCTAAAGGTAGAAGGCTCAGTCTGTAATCGGTATTTCCCTGACCATTGAAATCTTCGGGCAAATTCCCAAACGTAAAACCCGTGATCCTGTTCCAGCCGAAAAGTCTTTTCCCGAATCCGACGGCAAAGACTTCCGCTCTCATTCCACACAGCTTTGCAGCGGCGTAATGCCCAAACTCATGAATAAGAACTAAAATTCCGATAGTAATTGCAAAATAAATTATATAATCCATTAAACGGGTTTCTCCAATATTAAATACTAACTTAGTTTCAAAACAAATTCTCTCGTTTCTCTATCGCATTCAAAAATGGTCTGAACATCAGGCGCTTTATGGTTCTCAATTTTCTCGAGTGCCTTATAAATCAACTTCGGAATATTAGAGAACTTAATTAAGCCTTTTAAAAATTTGTCAACAGCAATTTCGTTTGCCGCATTTAAAATGCAGGGCGCAGTTCCTCCCGCATCGAGTGCGTTGTAAGCAAGTTTCAAACATTCAAACTTTTCCATATCGGGCGAAAAGAAAGTCAGGTTTCCAATCTCAGCCAGGTCCGGTCTCGGATTCTTATTCCGGAGTCTTCCGGGATAAGTAAGAGCATATTGAATCGGCAGCCTCATATCCGGCAAGCCGAGCTGTGCCTTAATCGAACCGTCGACAAACTGTACCATCGAGTGAATAATCGACTGCGGGTGAATAAGGACGTCAATTCTTTCCTTCTCAACTCCGAAAAGCCACCGGGCTTCAATTATTTCCAAGCCTTTATTCATCATCGAGGCGGAATCGATTGTTATTTTGGCGCCCATCTTCCAGTTCGGATGATGCAGAGCTTCATTAACAGTAACGCCGTCAAGCGCCTCTTTACTCTTATTCAGAAAAGGTCCGCCAGAGGCAGTTAAAATTATTTTTTCAATTTTGTTTCTTTCTTCACCTTCGAGGCATTGAAAGATTGCGCTGTGCTCGGAATCTATCGGCAGCAGTCTTGCATTATACTTTTGGCACAAGCCGGTTACAAGCTCTCCGGCTACAACAAGCGTCTCTTTATTCGCAAGCGCAATTATCTTGCCCCGCTTAATTGCCTCGAGAACAGGCGCTAACCCGCAGAAGCCTACCATCGCACCTACAAAAATATCATAATCAAGATTTGCAGCAGCATCGATCAATCCCTGTTCGCCAATCAGCACACGGCATTTGCCGTTTATTCTTCCTTCAAGCTCCAGACCTCGCTTTTCATCTTTTACAACAACAGCTTCCGGATTGAATTCGTAAATCTGGGGTTCCAGCAATTCAATCTTTGTGTTTATTGTCAGAGCTGTAATTTCAAACTCATCCGGAAAGTTCCTGATAACGTTTAGAGTGTTAATTCCTATTGAACCGGTGGAACCTAAAATTAAAACTTTTTTCATACTTTTATTAAAAATCAGGCTCAAAGGTAAAGAAGAACAGACTATTTATCAATGAATTTATTTATTTGATGCAGACAACCTTGAGCTGCGTAATTGTTTCACAACACAGGCACTTACGGCAAATAAACATTGAAACTGTTAATTTAGATTCGGTTCCTTCTATTTGGTTTCAATTCAAAATTATAAAATCATTTTAGGAATTTACATGAGATTATTTAAGTTTCTTTCCATCACTTTTCTTATCCTGTTTTTCGTTAGTGAAAGCTTTGCGCTTCCAAGGTTTGCTTTACGAATGGGCGCTTCATGCGCAGACTGCCATGTGAATCCGACCGGCGGCGCGATGCGCAACCGAGGCGGCTGGCATTACGGCTTGCGGGTCCTTCCGATTTATTCGCCGCATGAAAGCGACAAAAATTTATTAATGGACGATTATATAGGTAAAAACATACAGTTCGGTTTTGATTACCGGACTCAGTACATCTATTCCCAGGCATTTAACTCTACTACCTTTCAGAAAATGCAGGGCTCAATGTATCTGAATGCAAAGATTATGGACAGCATTGACGTTGTTGCTGATTACGATTTTGTTAATGCAAACTGGGAAGGCTTTGCAATAGCCCATATACTGCCCAACCACAGCTATATTAAAGCTGGAACTTTTGTCCCCGACTTTGGAGTCTTAATTGATGACCACACTGCATACACGCGCGGCGGCGACCTGGGATATCTGTTTGCGACCAATACCCGGCAGGGACTGATTTACGACCCGCGCTATAATATTACAGGCGCAGAAGTCGGTTGGAATATTTCCGATTGCGGCTTGTTTACTGTAAGTGCCGGAAGCCCGGTGCCGTTGAGCTTTGGAACCGATCCGACTTATACGGCAAGCATTCACTTTACACCTGTAATTGCCAATAAGGTTGCGGTAATGGTTGGAGCTTCCTATACTAATTTCAAAGGTCCTCTTATTTACACACAGGTTCCATCGGAACACAAAGTAAATATGTATGGCGGGTTCTTAGGCTTTGGAGTAGGGCAATTCACCTTAATCGGTGAGTACGATATAGCTAAGGATTATATTTTAACCGGCACTACTTCCAGCGCGCAAATGGTTGAAGCCTCTTATGTTTTGTTTAAAGGATTGGAAGCGGTACTCCGGTACGATAGATTCGATCCGAATACTTCGGCAAGCTACGATGAAGTTTCAAGGCTGGTTGCAGGCTTCAGCTTTTACCCGTTCAGCTTCATTGAACTGATTCCCGAGTATAGATTCCAATTTCAAGCTGTGCCGCCGGGACAAACGGCTCCAAAGAATGACTCGGCACTTCTTCAATTTCATTTCTATTATTGAAAAAATCTCACGGAAGCTCACTTTCAGTAGTGAGCTTCCGTCATTATCCAATCAGCATAATATAAAAATGTGCGAGCATAATTCCGACAGATGATAGCATTATACCCTTACGAATTAGCATAGAATTGGTAAAGTAAAGGAGATTATAGAAGCTTTAGCTGCATATGGAGATGATGCTGACTTAAGGTAAAAATTATTAAAAATTTGATTCCATTTATTTGAATTTAAATCCACGTGGGGGTGACCAAAAAGTTAGTTAAGCCGGGCATCGAGCCTGTCGAGATGCCCTTTTGGAAGCAAATCATTGGCTTCGACAAGCTCAGCCACGCGATAATTTACTTTTTGGTCACCCCTACGGTTTGGACAGCCTCAGCTTTCAAAACTTTTTTTCCTTCACAACAAACTTTCCACCCTCTAAAGCATCTATTTATTAAGAAGAAAAAATATTTTTATGAAGCGGCAATATATTTTAGTATTACTAATGACTGCATCATTAGCTGCCGGCGCTTTCTGCCAGACCGTCGAAGATAACGGCATCAAAAAAGTAAAGGCATTGATGATTGACGGAAAATACCAGGGCGCAATTGATGAGCTTAACTCAATTATCCTAA
>JBJKRP010000114.1:0-3785 GCA_046704565.1 Ignavibacteriaceae bacterium
CTGATGGGTTAACATCTCTGGAAGAATATATTTCAAGATTCAAAGACGGACAAAAAGAAATTTACTACGCATTCGGAAACAGCCGTGAAGCAATTGAGCAGGACCCGCATCTTGAAATATTTAAGAACAAAGGACTAGAAGTATTTTATCTATATGATCCTTTGGATGAGTTTGTACTAAGTTCAATTAGAAAATATAAAGATTACGATTTAAAATCAGTAGATAATGTTGACTTAAAAAATCTTGATAAGTTTAAAGGTGAAGAAGAGAAAATTGAAAAACCGGAAGCGCTCAGTAAAGATGATGAAAAACATTTTGACAGTTTATTGGCAAAGATGAAAGAAATCTTAGGCGAAAGAGTAACAGATGTAAAAGAATCAAAACGTTTGTCCGGCAGTCCGGCGGTACTGGTTAATCCAGATGATACAATGTCGTCTTCGATGCAAAAGATTTTGAGAATGACGAACAAGGATATGGAAGTTCCCAAGAAAGTATTTGAAGTAAATAAAAGTCATAAACTTATTAGGAACTTATTAAAAGTCTTTAAAGCCGATTCACATGACGATTATATAAATAATGTAGTTGAAGAATTATTCGAGTCCGCTTTGCTTATAGACGGAAGCTTAACAGACCCGCATAAACTTGTAAGCAGGCTTAATCAAATGCTTGAACAATCGAGTGAGTGGTATACGGAGATAAAGAAATTAAATTGAAAGTATGGTTAAGGCGGTGTATCTTTATACATCAAAATAGGAGTAAATAATGAAACGAACGCAAATATATTTAGACGAAGACATCATACAGGAATTAAAGAAAGAGAGTCATTTAAGGAAAAAGAATATATCTAGTTTAATACGCGATACTCTTAGAGAAAAATTTTTGAAGGAAAAGAAAATAGACGCTGTTAAAGCAGCAGCCGGAATTTGGAAAGACAGGGATTTTGATGTCGAAGAATATATCAGAAATTTGAGAAATGATAACCGGCTAAAGGAATTATATGGCGAATGAACCGGTTATGACTGATAGTGATATTCTTATTTGGTATTTAAGAGGAATGCCGGAAATTATCGATGAAGTGACTTCCTTAGCATTACGCGACAACTTATATATTACACCAGTTGTTTTAGCAGAGATATATGCAGGAGCCAAAACTAAGGAAGAAGAAACAATCAGAAATATGTTTTCTTCGATGCACATCATTGAAATAAATGAAGAAATGGGAAAGACTGCTGGAAGATTTCTCAATAAATTTTCTAAAAGTCATAATTTAAAGATAGCTGATGCGCTTATTGCTGCTTCTGCTGTTTATGGGAAAATGAAGTTATGGACATTAAATAAAAAGCATTACCCAATGTTAGAAAAGAAGGAATTCTACGAATACTAATGCGAGAATATTTTTAGATTATCAAAAAAATATAAACTAAGCATAAATTAGCTTCCGTTTTTCGGCTCTGGTACCGGCTCGCTGAATTCCTTAACGGTTTTTATCCAAAAGTTCTTTCGCATCCTTAACATTTTTTAGTGCGGCTTCTTATGTTCTTCCATGCGCGATACAACCTGGTAATTCAGGAATTTCAGCGATGAATATTTTATCGATATCGTCCCAATAAATTATGATTTCGTATTTGTCAGTTATCTTATTCATGTATCATCATATTTTTATTATAACTAAATATTAAGAATTTTATTATCAATAATATACTTGAAAATATGTTTGGAAAAAGGAATAAATCATGGCATTTAATTTTAATAAATTTACTGTAAAGGCACAGGAAATAGTTCAAACGGCAATTGAGATTGCGCAAAGCTATAATAATCAAATTATAGAACCCGGACATGTACTTGCAGCGCTGGTTCAGGAAAAAGGCAACATTGCGGATACTATAATTCAGAAAACCGGCGGCAATGTCGGTAGGCTTCGTTTAAAAGTGAATGAGCTTCTTGAAAGCTTGCCGAAAATCAGCGGCGCCGGAATTGGAAGCCAGCAGATGGCGAATCAAACCGCGGCACTTTTTGATAATTCCGCCAACGAGGCACGCAATCTTAAAGACGAATATGTTTCTACCGAACATTTGCTTCTAGCTTTATCCAAAGATGAAGGACAAGCAGGCCGCATTTTAAAAGAGAACGGAATTTCACACGACGAAATTTTAACTGCATTAAAAGAGGTCCGCGGTACCCAAAGAGTAACTTCTCAAAATCCCGAAGACACATACCAGGCACTTGAAAAATACGGCAGGGATTTAAATGAACTTGCGCGCGCCGGCAAACTGGATCCGGTAATCGGACGCGATGAAGAAATTAGGAGAGTACTCCAGGTTCTTTCCAGAAGGACTAAAAATAATCCTGTGTTAATCGGTGAACCCGGTGTCGGCAAAACAGCAATTGCGGAAGGTATTGCTCACCGGATTATTGCCGGAGATGTTCCTGAAAACTTGAAGACGAAAAGAATTGTTGCTCTTGATATGGGCGCATTAATTGCCGGAACACAATTCCGCGGACAGTTTGAAGAAAGAATGAAAGCAGTGCTTAAAGAAGTTCAAGATTCCAATGGTGAAGTAATTCTTTTTATAGACGAACTACATACTTTAGTCGGCGCCGGTTCGGTGCAAGGTTCTATGGACGCGGCAAATATTTTAAAACCGGCGTTGGCCCGCGGCGAACTTCATGCAATAGGCGCAACTACTTTGGATGAATATAAAAAGCATATTGAAAAAGATGCGGCGCTGGAAAGAAGATTCCAGCCGGTGTTTGTAAGCGAACCGACCGAAGAAGATACTATTTCAATTTTAAGAGGACTAAAGGAACGCTACGAAGTTCATCACGGGGTTAGAATTACCGACGGTGCAATCGTTGCGGCGGCACAGCTTTCAAACAGGTATATATCGGATAGGTTTCTGCCGGACAAAGCAATAGACTTGATTGATGAAGCCGCATCTAAAATTAGAATTGAAATTGATTCCATGCCCGAAGAACTTGACGGTGTTGAACGAAAAATTAAACAACTTGAAATTGAACGCGAAGCATTAAAGCGGGAAAAAGATGAAGCTTCTGCAAAAAGGCTGGATGAGCTTAAGGAAGAATTAAGCAGTCTTGATGAGGAGAGAAATAAATTTAAAATGCACTGGAATCTGGAGAAGGAAAAAATTCAAAAGATTCGCAGTATGAAAAGTGAAATTGAAAACGCGAAAGCGGCGGCAGAAAAATATGAACGCGAGGGTGACTTAGGCAAAGTTGCAGAGCTTCGTTACGGAAAGATAGTAACTCTTGAAAAGCAGCTAAAAGAAGAGACAAAGCAACTGGTCGAAATTCAAAAAGATGAAAAAATGCTTAAGGAAGAAGTTGACTCTGAAGACATAGCAGAGATAGTTTCCAAATGGACGGGAATTCCGGTGAGCAAAATGATGGAAAGCGAACGCAGTAAACTATTACGCCTTGAAGATGAATTACATAAAAGAGTTATTGGGCAGGATGATGCCGTATATGCAGTTGCAAATGCAATCAGAAGATCCAGGACCGGACTACAGGACGTTAACCGTCCTTTGGGTTCTTTTATATTTCTAGGGACTACGGGTGTCGGTAAAACTGAACTTGCCAGAGCACTTGCGGATTTTCTTTTCGATGATGAACATGCAATGGTTAGAATTGATATGTCCGAATACATGGAAAAGTTTTCCGTATCAAGATTGATCGGTGCACCTCCCGGATATGTCGGCTATGAAGAAGGCGGTCAGCTAACCGAAGCAGTAAGAAGAAGACCATACTCTGTTGTACTTCTTGACGAA
>JBJKRP010000115.1:0-4453 GCA_046704565.1 Ignavibacteriaceae bacterium
AATATGAAGTATCCATAGGAACTTTATTTTATTATGTATATATAATTCGGAATTTTAACTTGATACCCATGATCAGCTCCGTCAAGATCGGAATATTGATCACCAATGCTGCAAATTATATTATATCCTTTTTTAGTAAGCTCGACTCTCTTCTCCGATTTAAATTCAAGAGCCGTTAGATTGTATTCTCCCGGCTTTCTAACAATCAAAGTATCAAACTTATTATAACCCGCAAATAAAAGATTTTTATACGTGGCGTTGTACTGGGAAAGTTGTCTTCCCGTAAGAAAAATTATCTTTAGATTCTTTGAGACAAAAAAATCATAAAGCTTCTTGACGCCTTTTATCGCGGGAGCATTGGCGGTTTTAACCCAACTGTCCCATAGCTCATTATTATAGCCAAAATCGTATTCTTTATCGAATTTATAATTTGTCAATGCAGTTTCGTCTATGTCGAATACTACGGCATCATGCGGGGCAGGAGAAAAGTCCTCAAAGTTATTCAACGCTCTATCAACAGCAGCATTAATATCGGCATTGTATTTTCCGGAACTATAATATTTTTCCACCGCCTCTTTAGCGGTGCTCAGGTTTTCGAGCCCGCCTGAACATGCTTCAAAGATAAACGCTGCAGCTAAAAGAATAACAATATTTATGGTCTTCAACTTATTTTTCATTCTTCTTTCTTATGGTCGATCATTTTACGAGGCAATAATGCCAAAAAAGAAAATCTTATGCAAATTGCTCCTAAACAAACTATGACGCAGCCGTGATAGTTTTGTTATAATTACTTTTTATATTGAACACACATTCACCAGGATTTATGAAAAAAGTATTAATAATCGAAGACGATAGAGATATATCCGGTCTGCTTGAAATCCATCTAAAGGACCTTGAGTGCAATGTCGTTAAGATGTACGATGGTTTAAGCGGCTTAAAAGAGGCTGGGAAGAATCCTTTCGACCTGATTGTGCTTGATATTATGCTGCCTAAGCTTGATGGGTTTGAAGTCTGCAGGCAGATAAGAAAAGAGGAGATTGAAACACCGGTACTTATGCTGACATCAAAATCCGAAGAGACCGATAAGGTGCTGGGACTGGAATTCGGCGCCGATGATTATCTTACAAAGCCTTTCAGCATACGGGAATTTATTGCACGGGTTAAAGCAATATTCAGGAGAGTAGATATACTTTCGGGTAAAAAAGATGATCAAAAAAATATAAGATTCGACACGCTGTCTATCGACATTACCAACAGAAAGGTTTTATCGGGCGGCAACCGCATCGAGCTTACCCCAAAGGAATTTGATCTGCTTTACCTGATGGCTTCACACCCCGGCAGAACTTATACCCGGGAGAATTTGCTGAACCTTATCTGGGGCACCCAGTACAGCGGCTACGAGCATACCGTTAATTCACACATCAACCGGCTGCGCAGTAAAATTGAGAGCGATATTTCCAACCCGAAGTTTATTCTAACTACTTGGGGCGTCGGCTACCGTTTTAACGATCAAATTAATTACGACTGAAGCGGATGAAGAATTTTTTCAACTCGCTCTTCTGGAAAATATCTGCCGTATTCCTTTTTATCCTTCTGATTATTTCAGCGGTCTACATCTATATCTCTGTTGAAACCGCAGAAATGTACTTCCAGGAAACAAGACAGCATCTTGACTTTAGAGTCGCCGCCCACATTGCCCAGGACAATACTTTCTTCGAAGGCGATTCTCTAAATATAGATGCTCTTAAAAACGTCTTCCACAATGTTATGGTTATAAACCCGAGTATAGAAGTTTATCTTTTAGATACCAAAGGGAATATACTTGCTTACTATGCCCCCAACAGGTCGGTAAAGATAAACCGTGTACCGCTTGAGCCGATCAATGAGTTCATACAATCTAAATCGGAAAAATTTTTGGTTGGGGTTGATCCTAAGAGTCCCGGTGTTAAGAAAGCATTTTCGGCAGCGAAGGTTTTTGAGCACGGCAGATTCCGCGGTTATATTTATGTAATTCTCGGCGGGCAGGAATACGAGAACACCTCGCAGCTTCTATTCGGCAGCTACATACTCCGCCTCGGTGTCCGGTCTATGATAATTGCGCTGATAACTGCGGCAATAATCGGGTTTATTGCAATCGGATTTATTATAAGAAATATTAAAAAAATTGCCGGGGTAATCAGAGAATTCCAGAAAGGCAATCTTTCGGCGAGAATAAAATTAAAGAGCAAGGGTGAGGTGCAGGAGTTTGCCGACTCTTTCAACGACATGGCTGATACCATAGTCGCTAATATTGATGAGATAAAAAGGATGGACAGGCTTAGGCGGGACCTGGTTGCAAACGTCTCTCATGATCTCCGTACCCCCTTATCAATCATTAGAGGCTACGTTGAAACAGTTTTAATTAAGGATGAAAGTCTTTCCGGCGAAGAAAGGAAAAAGTATCTTAACACAATACTGAGCAGCACTGAAAGACTCTTAAAGCTTGTCGAAGAATTATTCGAGCTTTCGAAGCTTGAGGCAAAGGAAACTTTACCCGACATGGTAGCCTTTTCCCTCGCCGAGCTTCTTCAGGATATTCACCAAAAGAACCAGCTCATTGCAGCAGCTAATAATATCAGCCTAACTCTGGACATAAAAGATAATACGCCGTTTATTTTTGCCGACATCGGTATGATGGAAAAAGTATTTCAAAACCTGATTGATAACGCACTTAAATTTACTCCGGCTGGAGGCTGCATAAATATTTCCGTCAGGACGGCAGGCGACAGAATCATTGCCGAAGTCTCCGATACCGGTTTGGGTATTGACAAAGAAGATATTCCTTATATATTTGACAGGTATTACCAGACCAAGCGGATATCGCCTGAAAATTCATTAGGCACCGGGCTGGGACTAACAATTGTAAAAAAGATATTAGACATTCACGGAGTGGAAGCCGAAGTTAAAAGCGAGCCTGTAAAAGGCACTTCTTTTATACTGACTTTTCCGGCTTATAAGTCTATGCTGGTATAGCGAAACATTATCCTGTAAGCCGGCGCAATGATAAATTCTTTTATCCTTTCGTGATTCTTTCGTGATTCTTGAAATATATGTTTGAACAGTAAATAAAAAATATTGAAGAGTAAGTATGAAAGGAAAAGGAAATGAAGTTCACATTCTTAGCTTTCCTCATGGGAAGCTTATTTATAGCAGGATGTACAAATATGAGCTCTAAAGAAATCTCATCCGAAGATCCCGGCTCTCTGATTCCAGCCGGTGCCGAACTGGACACGGCAACCTTTGCCGGAGGCTGCTTCTGGTGTATGGACGCACCGTTCGAGAAGCTTCAAGGCGTTAAAAATGTTGTTTCCGGATATGCAGGCGGACACGTAAAGAACCCCTCTTACGAAGAGGTCAGCACCGGGACTACAGGTGCCCAAGAAGCGGTACAGGTTATTTACGACCCAAGCATTATAAGCTACGCCGAGCTTGTTGAGGTATACTGGCGGCAGTTCGATCCGACTGATGCCGGCGGCTCATTCTATGACCGTGGCTCCCAGTATAAGTCGGCAATCTTTTATACAAATGAAATGGAGAAGGAAGTTGCGGAAGCTTCTAAGGAAAGATTGGACAAATCGGGCATCTTTAAGAAGCCGATAGTTACAAAGATAGAGCCGTTTACATCTTTCTACCGGGCTGAGGAATATCATCAGCATTTTTATAAGAAGAACCCCGCAAGATATCATTCTTACCGCGAGGCTTCCGGCAGAGACAGTTTTATTATGGCGGTTTGGGGAGATAAGAACGTTAATCAATACATAAAGAATTCGGAGAAAGAAATGAAAAAGCCTGAGACTCAATTAAAAAAGAAGCTGACACCGATTCAGTATGCAGTAACGCAGCAATGCGAGACCGAGCCGGCATTCAACAATAAGTACTGGAACAACCACCGCGAAGGAATTTATGTTGATGTTGTCTCAGGCGAGCCGCTGTTCAGCTCCACCGATAAATTTAATTCCGGAACCGGCTGGCCCAGCTTTACACGACCGATCGATCCGAGATACCTGGTAAAAGACAAAGATACTTCACTCGGAATGAATCGCATTGAAGTGCGGAGTAAGATCGGCGATTCGCATCTCGGTCATCTCTTTGACGACGGACCTGCACCGACTCATTTAAGATACTGTATAAACTCTGCCTCGCTCCGCTTTATTCCGAAAGAAGACATGGAGAAAGACGGTTACGGAGAATACCTGTATCTCTTCAAATAGCTTTAATCTTTTTTAATATTCAGATTGTTCTGTATTTATCCTATTCTTTGAATGCAGAACAATCTGAAAATATGAAATAGTGATGCAAAATTCAGGAGAGAGACTTCAATCTTAAAAATAAAAGCGCGGGATAATTATTCTTTTATAAAACCTTTCTTAACAAAAACACCCGAATAAATACCTGAAGTAGCGCTATTGAAAGA
>JBJKRP010000116.1:0-4321 GCA_046704565.1 Ignavibacteriaceae bacterium
TCCGTCGCCCAACCAATGGTTCGGCGGACCTGCTTTATCTGCTTCGGCTGGTAGTATTTTGTTACGCGACGCTGCAGGTAATGTTGTCGACGGTCTTAACTATGGCGGATTGGTCGATCCATGGTTAGCCGAAGGTTACCAGGCTGCCTCCGGAACCGGAGAAGGCGGATGCAGCGTTTCTTCTCCCGGCAGGAGCAGAAACTATAGATGGTGGCTTGCTTCTTCAACTGCACAACCGGATAAGAGTGCCGGCAGATACCCGGATGGTTATGATTCCGACAGTAATTGCCGGGACTTTCTATTGCAGAACACGACTACCTAATCTGCGGCATCAGCAGTTGGTTCGGACAATATTAAAGTTGCCGGTGTAGCAAACTTTGGCATTGGTCAGAAGATCATAATTGGCTCTGGTGCAAACAGCGAGTCTGCAGTTATCGCCGCCATCGGAACAGCAGGAGCTACTACACTAAATACTGCGGCGGAGGCAGGCTCAAAGGTTATTGCTGTTTCCGGCGTGGAAGGATTTAGCGACGGTCAGACGGTGACTATAGGCAGCGGTACAAACGGTGAGAAGGCTGTTATAGCTTCTATTAAAGTCGGGCGTTTTCGTTTTGGAAACCCGAACTATAGACCAATAGATTCGATCACAGTAGCCGGACCGCTTAAGTTTGCTCACGATGCGGGTGCAGAGGTTTCGGGAAGCGGTATTACACTTGCCTCGCCATTAAGCAAGGCACATGAGAATAGTTCTCAAGTAGCCAGTAACGTTCCTACACCGGGTGAACCTAATCAATACGTTAGAAAACCTTAGTAAGGTACACATCAGGCATAGTTAAGATTTCAAAAATACTCCGCGGCTCGACAGCAGACTGAAAAACCGCGGAGTTTCTTTTTACCAACTAAAGGAATATCGAACTTTGGTTACTTACAAAGACAGAAGCCGGCTTCAACCATCCTGGTCATGGTGGCGTTATGTTATGGTGGGATTGAACACGATGGCGTTGGTCTTGAGCGCTGTTCTTAGCTGGCATTATCTGAAAGGCGGAGTAATAGTCGGCTGCAGCGGCGGGAGCTCGTGCGAACAGGTACTCAACAGTATATGGTCGACGATAGGAGGAGTGCTGCCTATCAGTGGTTTGGCATTGGGCGTATATTTTGCTTTGTTGGTTGCCGGTTTTTTTATTGGTCCCTCAACAGAGGCACCAATTCGGCGTCTGGCATGGGGCGCGATGTTGATATTAGCTGGCTCAATAGTCGGAAGCGCAATATGGTTTATAGTTCTTCAGAGATGGGTCATTGGAGACTTCTGTCTCTATTGCATGACTACACACATAACCGGATTACTTTTGGCTGCATTTATTGTATGGCGGGCATCATTGGAACTCAACAACAGTTCAAAAGACATCCCGTCGACGAATTCCGAAACGACAAAAAATAATTCCCCTATTACCCGATGGCAGATTAAAAGACTCTTACCGGTATTTGGTAAGCTGCTGATCGGTTTGGTTCTTGCGGGTATGCTTGCAGCCTTTCAGGTTGCTTTTGCACCTCAAGTGGTATATAAAGGCGGAGAGTCACATATTAACACAGCAGCCATTGATTACCACACTATACCGATTGTCGGATCGCCGGATGCACCCAACATTGTTACAATGCTCTTCGATTATCAATGCCCTCACTGTCAGAAACTGCATCAAATGCTCAATGAGGCAATACGCCGTTTCGACGGTAAGTTAGCGTTTGCATTGTTTCCAACACCATTGAGTCCTGAGTGCAACCCTTACATTCCACCGGATGAGGATGAATTTAAAAACTCCTGTGAATTAGCTAAAATTGGTTTAGCAGTCTGGACAGTCAATCACGAAGCGTTTACTACCTTTGACAATTGGATGTACTCGTCTGAACCCGGCAGTCGGTGGAGTCCGCGCAGCCCAAAAGCTGCCAGGGATAAAGCGATAGAATTGGTAGGTCAGGCAAAGTTCGATACTGCCTGGACGGATCCCTGGATCGGGAAGTATATGCAGATGTGTATCCGGCTTTACGGGCAGACCAGCATGAACGGCGGCGGCGGCGTTCCTAAACTAATTTTCGGCTCGCGCTGGGTTATTCCGGAACCAAATAACGTGGATGATTTAGTTAAGATTCTGCAGAAGATTTTGGGCGTACCTAAACCTTAAGCAGGCTGAGTTTGCTCTACTTTGACACTCTTAAAGTGGCAGTGTAAAGCAATCGTAAACCACCCGATCTTGTACTAATTGGAAAATCGAAAATAATCCAGTATCAATAATTCCGGCAGAGCTCTGGGAGTACCGATAAATTTATTCATCCGTAAAATATTTTTCGGTTAGTACTGAAAGAATTGTAAAACTAAACTTAAATTTTATTAACTTTCTAACCGGATTCAGGTTCAATATTTATAATGATAAGATTTGGAACCCTCTTATATTCTTGAAGAATGAGAAAGGATTCCAGGCTATTTAGAGAACATCGAGAAATAAAACTACATAAAATTATTTTGTTGGTTAAATAAGTATTAGTTTGATTAAAGGCGACATTTTATAATTCATAAATGTGAAATTCTAATTCAGACAAAAGTACTGCTTAACAAGGGAAATAAGCTTGAACGAGATAAAAATATTTTTACGGGGGGTTTAATTGGCTGTATTAATTAATCTTCTTACCCGGTCAATTCTTTCTGAAACACAAAGCTTTCAAAGCAATCCATTATTAATTAAGAGATGAGATGAAAAAAATAGGCATACTGTTTTTATTCCTTGCACAGGTAATATTGGCTCAAGATTATGGTACTTCATTAAAGATCGATTCTAATTGGAATGGCTGGAATGCAATAGCTGTTCAAAACGGATTAATATCAACTGTAACTGTTCCGGATATTGGCGCAAGAGTAATGCAGTATAATCTTGGCGGACATGTATCAATCTATAGAGATTCAAGTTTAAACGGAAAAACATATACGCCAACTGCAACTTCTCCATTCCGTAATTTCGGAGGATTTAAAAACTGGCCGTCTCCGCAATATGGTCCTGGCAGATGGAGCTGGCCGCCTCCGCCTACATTAGACTGCGGAAAATATTCTTACGAAATTTTGGCTGATACTCCCGATTCGGCAACTATCAAAGTTACGAGTCCGGTAGAACAGTGGAAAGCTCCAAACCTTCAATACGTACGGAGAATGACAATTTATAAAAATTCGAGCCGGGTTAAAATGGAACAATTTCTTTTAAATACCGGAAGCACCGTTGTCAATTGGGGAATATGGGATAATACACAAAGCGTGGCGACCCACCCGGGTCAAAATGATTTCAAAGATTTTTGGATTTACTTTCCAATAAATCCTAAAAGTGTTTTCGACAGCAGCGGAGTTAAGTATGATCAAGCCTCAGCCGGATGGGTCGGTGAAGTAGCCCCGGGAATTTACGGATGCCAGTTTACACCCAATTCACAAAAATTATTTGCCGATCCTGATAAAGGATGGATTTGTTACGTTGATCAATTGGACGGGATTGCGTTTGCTAAAGCATTCCCTGTTTTTGAAGGCGCGCAGTATCCGGATAACGGTGCCAGGGTTGCAGTTTATATGGATTCAAGAGATGTTGAAGTTGAAGTTACCGGTCCGGTCGAAGATATTCCTGCCGGGGGAATGATTTCATTTACCGAGGACTGGTTTGCAGCAAAAGTAAATGGTCCTATCCTGAACGTAAATTCTGTGGGAGCGGTTAATGCATTTTTAAAATTAAATAATAATCTAATTACCGGTAATTACGGAGTGTTTTATGCCGGTAAAGCAAAGTTAGTCTTCCTTGATAAATCGGGACAAACAATCGGGGAGGGAACCGAACATAATGTTTCACCGCTTGAAAATTTCAATTTATCCGAATCAGTAAATATTCCTGGCAACACAGAAAAGATCCAGCTTCGTGTCTATGACGAAAATGGAAATTTAATTAATATTCTTGATGAATTAAGCTTAAACCCAACCGGGATTAATGACAACAAAGAAATACGTAAAAGAGAATTCAATTTAAATCAAAATTATCCAAACCCTTTTAACCCGGCTACTGTTATTAGCTACCAGGTACCTGTCTTAAGCCATGTAACGTTAAAAATATATGATGCCCTCGGAAACGAAATTACAACATTAGTAAACGAAGAAAAAAGAGCAGGAAGTTATCGAGTGAAGTTTGATGCCGGTGATCTATCAAGCGGAATTTATTTTTGCCGCATAGCTATGAATTCGGATGGAATGCATGCAGAAAATTTTCTTGAGACAAAAAAGATGATGTTGATGAAATAAAGTTAG
>JBJKRP010000117.1:0-4993 GCA_046704565.1 Ignavibacteriaceae bacterium
AAGTCTTGAATATTTTTGCGATGCTGATTTTGATGCGCTAAAATTTTAATGAGAACAACAGGATTACCGTGCTGCTTAATAAAATAAAACATTCAGTGGAAAATTTTCCCGGGTTGAATGCATTCAACATAGACGGGAATAATTTTTCTTACTTACACTTTGCACAATTGGTTTCAAACATCAGAGCCCTGCTTGAAAAAGAATGCAGCAGCAATGAGAAACTGGTTGGAATAATTGTCCGTGAAGCCAACGACATAGAAACTTACTCCTCGTTATACGGATGTTTGTATGCCGGCGTAGGATACGTTCCTATAAACCCCGGCAACCCTGTCGAGAGGAACACTTCCATACTTAAACAAGCAAACATTAAGACGATCCTTTGCAGCAGCATTGATGATAGTGTTCTGAAAATTTCAAAGCCCAATAACGTAAAAATTTTAAACACATCTAATCTTCCCGCAGCCCCTGTTAATCTTAATCCGCCTGAAGTCAGCGAAAATGACATTGCTTATCTTTTATTTACTTCGGGAAGCACAGGCGTGCCGAAAGGCGTTCCAATTACGCGGGGAAATTTAGACTCATTTGTCGATGCTTTCTTAAAGCTTGGTTACAATGTTGACGAGACTGACCGCTTCTTACAGATGTTCGAGCTTACGTTTGATTTTTCTGTTGTCTGTTATACCGTTCCTCTCTGCCTCGGCGCATGCATCTATACCGTTCCCGCAGAAGGAATAAAGTTTGCTAATGTCTATATGGTAATGGAGGAACACGAAATTACGTTCGCCTGTATGGTCCCTTCAGTCCTTTCTTATTTACAGCCGTACTTCGGAGATATAAAATTAGAGAAGATGAAATATTCTCTGTTCTGCGGCGAGGCGCTTCTTGATAACATTGCCGAAGCATGGTCAGCATGTACGCCGAACGCAAAAATAATTAATGCCTACGGACCAACCGAGGCGACGGTATTCTGCTTAGCATACACATGGGAAGAAGAGAAATCAAGAAGAAAAACTTTTAATGACGGGGTTTGCATCGGGAAAGCTATGGATAATATGGACGCCATAGTGGTTGACGAAAAGCTTAATCCTGTTCCGGTAAATGAAAAAGGTGAATTATGCCTGGCAGGAAAACAGCTAACCCCGGGTTATTGGAAAGATGACGAGAAAAACTCAAAGGCATTTTTTAAATTTACGATCAATGGTAAGGAAGAAACATTTTATAGAACAGGCGATCTGGCATTCATTGATCCGGATGGCGACTTTATGTATGCCGGAAGAATCGACAACCAGGTTAAGATTCAGGGCTTCCGGATTGAACTTGGCGAGATTGAACATTTTGCAAGAGAGTTTGTAGATGGCTCAAACGTTGCAGCAGTCGGCTATCAAAATAATTTGGGAACAATGCAGATTCATCTCTTTGTTGAAGGTTATAACGGAGATGTATCTGAAATCGAAAATTATTTACGATTAAAAGTTCCTGAGTATATGGTACCTTCAACTATTACGGGTATGACATCCTTCCCGCTTAATGCCAATGGGAAAATCGACAGGAAGCAGCTAAAGATTATAGGGCAGAATATGATTCTCCAGAAAGTTTGAAGTAGAATAAAGTAACGGATAAAGAAAAAGCAAAGTCATGTTGAATGAATTTTTAAAATGCATCGATAAATTTCCCGGGCGTAATGCTTTCTGTATAAACGGAGCTTATTATAAGTACAGCCAGTTTGCAAGTGTTATATCGGGAATAAGAAAATCTATAGATAAATTTACAGGCACATCGATTAAATCCATCGGGGTTACTTCATTCGACGACATCGAAACATATGCATCATTTTATGCCGCATTGTTTGCCGGCAAAGCCTTTGTACCGATTGATCCTTCAAACCCGGTTGATAGAAATTCTCTAATGATCGATCTGGCGGACATCAAAGTTATTTTAACAAGCCGGATGGATGAGGACGTCTTGAAGATGTCCAAAGAATTTCCGGCTATAGAATTTATAAATACAAAAAATATGCAGTCCGCTACCGCCGGTTTAACTGCACCGGAAACAAACCCGGAAGATACCGCATACATCCTTTTTACTTCCGGCAGTACCGGAATACCCAAGGCAGTGCCGCTCTCGCATAAGAACATGAACTCGTTTATAGATGCGTTCCTGGAGATTGGGTATATGATAGATGAAAACGACAGGTGTCTTCAATCCTCCGATCTTCTTTTTGATCTTTCAACAATGTCATACATGGTTCCGCTTTTAAAAGGAGCCTGCATTTATACGGTCCCCGAAGAAGGGATAAGGTATGCGAACATACTGGAAATCCTAATCGAGAGAGAAATTACTTTTGCACTGATGGTACCTTCCGTCCTTAATTACTTGAGACCATTCTTTAAAGATATCCTGCTTGAGAAAATGCGGTACTCCCTATTCTGCGGCGAGGCGCTGTACGGCGATATAATTTCAGAGTGGTCGGGTTGTGTCCCTAACGCGCTTATCCAGAATGTTTACGGACCTACCGAAGCAACTAACTTCTGTCTTACTTATGATTGGCGAAAAGAAAAACCGGCAAATAAAATTTTCAACGGAGTAGTCTGCATAGGCAAGCCGATGAAAAACATGGAAGCCATCGTGGTCGATGAAAATAATCATCAAATGCAAGCCGGAGAAAAAGGCGAGCTTTGCTTAGCCGGCTTTCAATTAACCCCGGGTTATATAAAAAACCCTGAAAAGAACAATGCAGCATTCTTCCTTTATAAGGAAGACGGGAATGAAAGAGTGTTTTACAAAACCGGCGATGTAGCCTTTAAGGATAATGAAGGCGATTTTTTTTACTGCGGAAGAAAAGACTACCAGATTAAAATCCACGGCTACAGGATTGAACTGGGAGAAATAGAACATCATGCAAGACAGTTCGTTTCACCTTCAAATGCCGCTGCGGTAGCTTACCAGAACGATGCCGGGCTTACAAAAATCCATCTCTTTGTTGAGCAGCTTAACGGCTTTTCGGATAAGTTGGCAGATTACCTGAAAACAAAAATTCCCGCTTATATGCAGCCGTCAAAAATTTCTTCACTGGACGCTTTCCCTCTTAATTCTAACGGAAAGGTAGACCGCAAGGCGTTGCTTAAACTTGTAAAAGAAAAATAGGAAAATATTCATGATCGATAATTTAATCGTAAGACAGGCAACCACAGACGATATCAATTTTATAATTGAAGCGATCTTCGAATCTGAAAAGAGCAGCTCCCAGGTAATCAGCTCATGTAAAATATTTTCACTTACGGAAGAGAAATTCAAGGATATTTTAGTAGAGGTTCTTTCGCAGGATATACCTAATTACGACTATTTCCTTTCCGGCTTTCTAGTAGCTGAAAAAGACGGGGAATGTATCGGCGCATTAGGCTCGTGGCTGGAAGCCGCAGACGGTACTCCAAGCGGTATTATTAAAGCAACTATTCTTTTCCCCTATCTAGACAAGAGTACGTTAAAAAGCGTAACCAAAAATACCAGGATAATAAAAGGATTAACTATCAGCAGAGAACCAGGTGCATTAGAACTCGAACACGGTTATGTAATCCCCGAATTTAGAAGACAAGGTATCTTTACGAGACTGATCAAAGAACATGCAATCAGATACAGTCAAAAAAATGATTCAATTGAAAAAGTCCAGGGAATTATATTTAAGGATAATTATAAATCTTATAACGCACATTTAAAGGTAGGCTACAAGGTAGTTGAGGAAAAAACTATTGATGATCCGGCTATTTATGACTTTTTCCCCTTTAACACTAAAGTTCTTATAGAGCTTTATAAGGAGACCTTCTCCAAGTTCCGGATTTAATATTGCTGCCTGCCTGAGACCGGTTGAGTTATCTTATAAATTGATTAGATTTACATTTGAATATTTTTATACATACGGAGAGTGAATGGATAATTTAGTAAAGCTTAAGAAAGCATTTTCGGATGCACTCGAAATCCCGGAAGAAGATATAAACGACGGACTAAGTTACGGGAATCAATCGTGGGATTCGGTTGCACATCTTGCTTTGGTTGCATCAATCGAAACTGAATTCGACATTATGCTTGCATCGGATGATGTTATCGACATGAGCAGCTTTCTAAAAGCAAAGGAGATTCTTGGAAAATATGACGTCAAGCTTTAACCTGGAAGGTAAAGTAGCTTTTATTACCGGCTCTACAAGAGGAATGGGCTGGGCAGAGGCAAAGCTTTTTACGAAGATGGGCGCCGTCGTAATTCTTAACGGAGTACACAGTAAAGATCTTCTTGAACAGCGCCAGGAAGAATTGAAGAAAGAGTTTAATGTTGATGCCGACGGATATTTCTTTGATGTCGGTGACTGGGATGCCGCACAGAACTGCTACAGCTCGATATTTAAAAAGTATAAGAAGCTCGACATCCTCGTTAATAATGCCGGCACTCTTGAAGATAATTTAGTCGGAATGATCCGTAAGGAAAATATAACAAATACCTTCAGCACAAATACCACGGGAGTAATTTATAATCTCCAGCTTGCAGCAAGGCTGATGATGAGAAACAAGTCTGGCTCGATAATAAATATTTCGTCTCTTGTCGGCAAAGTCGGCAATGAGGGGCAGGTAGTTTACGGCGGCAGTAAGGCTGCCGTCATCGGTATTACACTCTCTGCAGCGCGCGAGCTTGCACCGATGAACATACGTGTAAACGCCATAGCGCCGGGATTTATCGATACTGATTTTATAAAGCCGCTGTCGCCGGAAATTTATCAACAGAGACTAAACTCGGTAAAAATGAAAAGGATCGGGCAGCCGGAAGACGTTGCCAATGCAGCCCTGTTCCTCGCTTCCGATTTATCTTCCTACATAACCGGGCAGGTACTTGGCGTTGACGGTGGAATGATAATGTGATGTTCTGGGAGTTCGCAAATATTGATCCGTCTAACTCTCAAGCGTATCTAAATTCCGCAGCATTGATTGACGATACTACCGGCGAAGAGAT
>JBJKRP010000118.1:0-6221 GCA_046704565.1 Ignavibacteriaceae bacterium
CAAATGGTCTTGTCCACGAGGAAATGGTAAAGATTCTCTTAGAAAATTAACCGTAAAATTACAGGGAAAATTTTTTTTGATAATTATTTTATCTCTACCGGTTCAACTAATTCTTCCGGTGGATAGACGCAGTTCAATTTGTGCCCCAGGAATTTTTCTATGGCGGGGATGTTGAATGAATCGTCTTCCGAAGCAAAGCTGATTGAGATACCGGAAGCTCCGGCTCTTCCCGTTCGTCCTATGCGATGGACGTAATCTTCCGGGTCTTCAGGCAGAGTATAATTGATTACATGGCTTACCGCTTCGATGTGAATACCGCGCCCCGCTACATCGGTAGCAACAAGGACTCGGATGTTACCCGACTTAAAATCATTTAAAGTCTTTAACCTCTTTCTTTGCTCAACGTCCCCGGAAAGGATCTCGTTGTTAATTCCGAACTTATCCAGATTATCTTTTACGTGCTTAGTCTCATCCTTCCGGTTTGTAAAAATTATTACGCGCGACAGATTCTGTTTAACGATTAAGTTATATAGTATCGAAAATTTTTCTTTGTTGGTAACAATATAAACGAACTGTTCAATGCTTTCACCGGCGGTCGTTTCCGGTTCTATTTCAATGTTTATCGCATCCTTAGTCCATTGAGCCGCAAGTCTCTTTACAAAAGAGTTTAATGTAGCGCTGAAGAAGAGAGTCTGCCGGTTAATCTTTTGCGGTGTGCTGTGAATTATTCTTCTGACGTCGGGAATAAATCCCATGTCGAGCATTCTGTCCGCCTCGTCAATTACCAATACTTCGATTTCGTTCAAGAAGATATCTCTCTTCTTCATAAAGTCCAGCAGCCTGCCCGGCGTAGCGACAACAATTTCCGCATTCAGACTTCTAAGCTTGTTTCTCTGCTTATTAAAATCCATCCCGCCGAAAATTTCGATAATATTAATCCCGGTATATTTTGACAGAGCCTTTGCGTCGCTGCCAATCTGTATTACAAGCTCTCTTGTAGGAGCTAAAATCAGTGCCCGCGGTGCTCTCGGGTTCTTTTTAGCAGGCGCATCTTTAGACAGGAACCTTTCGAGAATAGTTATTAAGAAAGCTGCCGTCTTTCCCGTCCCGGTCTGTGCTCTTCCGGTTGCATCAACTCCTTTGAGAGATGCTGCCAGTAATTCCTTTTGAATCGGGGTGCAATATTGAAAATTCAAATCGGCAATTGCATGCATTATTTCGGTATGCAGGTTTAGATCATGAAAGCGTAATTTGCCTTCTTGTTCCGGGACATTGAACTGAGAGATTTCCCAGTTGTCTTTTACTTTTGTAGCCTGCTTTACATTTTCCTGATGAGGCTCGACCGGCTTCTGTACTGTTCTTTGATTTGGGTTCCGGCGCCTTGTATGGTGTGTGCCGCCGCTTGCCTTAGCCGGCATATCTCTTTTTTCATGCGTTTGATTTCCCGCCCTTGCTGGACGGCTTCCCTTCCCGCCTTCATGTTTCTTTTGCCCGGACTTTGGCTGGTTCCTTACTTTATTATCTTTCGATCTTTGAGTTGTAGTTCCTTCTTTAGGAACAGTTCTTTTTATCGGTCCTGCACTTTGCTTTGTTTTTTTACCTGTAATGCTCTTTAGTTTTTCGCTGATTCGTTTAAATATCTTTGTTACCAATTTTTACTTTCAATTAATGGGTTAAGTTAATTTTTAATGGATACGGTTCTAATTTAAGAAATGAATAAAGGATTGCCGCACGGTTATAACATTTTATCAAGATTAACTTAAGTAGAATTTAAAAAAATTATTTCCTTTGTTTCATACATAAATATAAGAAATAGGAGAATCAGTTAACGTACCGGACTTGGCTTTCCCATTTCTACCTTCCGGCGGAGATTACAAAATTATCATCTAAAAAAATTGCCGGATTGAACACAAATGAATATGCCGGTCAAACAAACCGGCAATTAAAAAAGCCTGCATACATATTATCCAAAATAATTCTGAAAGATTTAGTTGCCTTTCAGTTTCTCCAGCATTTGTTGTGCGTGTTCATTCTTAGGATCTAACTGAAGCACTTTATTAAAGTTCTCAATCGACAGTTCCTTGTTATTCTCAAACGAGTAAGCATCGCCGAGCGCTTCATAAATATCCGCAGATTTCGGGTAAGTCTCAGAGTTCAGCTTTAACAATGCGATTGCAGGTTTAAACATCCCGTTCCGCATAAACCTGTATGCCAGACCGTTAATCTCATCTTCATCAAAATCGTATTTATCTCTCTGAGTCTTATAAAGCTCATGATATTGAGCCGCTGCCGAATCAATTCCTTTCTCAAAGATTGTTTCCATCAAGGTATCTGCAAGGGAAAGCTTTGGCGCGCTTACGCTCATTAGCTGTGTATCAAATATAAGAGTAGCGTTGGGAGGGATTACTCCGCCTGCGCCGGCAGGTCCATATCCAAGCTGCGGCGGAATTATAAGCCGGAACTTATCACCGACATGCATCAGCGCTATGCCTTCATCCCAGCCCTTTATTACTTTGCCGGCTCCGAGGACAAACTTTATCGGCTTTCCTCTTTTATAGGAGTTATCAAACTCGGTTCCGTTGGCAAGCTTGCCTATATAATTAACTGCTACTTCTTTCCCGGGTACTGCCTGTTCGCCTGTTCCCTTCTCGAGCACAATATATTTTAATCCTGAAGCAGTGGTAACGGTATCACCGCCTGTTGTTTCTGTTTGAGCCATAATCGTTGTCGTAATAAATAATGTAAATGCGAAAAAGACTAAATATTTCTTCAATGTACTTTTCCTGTTTTAATGAAGGCAAAAATTAACTAATCCTTTAACAACTTCCAATCTAATTGTAGCCGGATACGATCATTTATCTTAATTTTGAAATATAAATTTTAAAAAATATAACCGATAGATGCACACTTCCGATGAACTGACTTTCAAGAAGATTTCTTTATTCTGGATGCCGCTTTCAGCAACATGGCTGATGATGGCGGCTGAAGGTCCGTTTCTCTCTGCCATAATTGCGAGGATGCTGAACCCCGAGTTCAACCTTGCTGCTTTCGGAGTTGCTTCTTCATTTGCAATGATTGTTGAAGCTCCGGTTATATTACTGATGTCGGCTTCAACCGCGCTGGTAAAGGACAATCAATCATATACCAGGCTGAGGAACTTTACTTATATTCTCAACCTGCTGGTTACAGGTATCATGCTGCTGTTCATTGTCCCTTCCGTATTTTATTTTATAACAATTAAACTGGTTGAGCTTCCTGCAGGGGTTGCAAACCTGACGCATACCGCTATGCTGCTTCTAATCCCGTGGCCCGCCGCAATCGGCTACAGAAGGTTTTATCAGGGAATTTTAATCAGGCATAATTTAACAAGAAGAGTCGCTTATGGTACTATAGTCAGATTGAGCTCGATGGCGCTTACGGGATTGGCGCTGCACTTTTTTACTCATGCAAACGGCGCAGTGGTAGGCGCCGGTGCGCTTTCTACCGGAGTTACCTGCGAGGCTGCTGCAAGCCGGATTATGTCATGGAAGGTTGTTAAGAAAGTAAAAACCTTTGGGGCTTCTGCTGGCGGGACTGCTGACCTGACTTACAGCCAGATATTCAAGTTTTATTTGCCCCTTGCATTAACTTCTCTTTTCTCTCTCGGCGTTCAGCCGATGGTGACATTTTTTATAGGACAGAGTCGCATGGCAATTGAATCATTAGCCGTACTTCCGGTTATCAACTCATTCGTCTTTGTTTTTAGAAGCGTCGGGATTTCGTTCCAGGAAGTCGGTATCGCTTTAATTGGAAAAAATAAGGAAGGTTACGTTCCTCTCCGTAATTTTGCCGTTAGGCTCGGAATCGCACTTGTTATTCTTATAGGAATAATTTCGTTAACGCCTCTCGCTGATGTTTGGTTTCACAGCATATCGGGTCTATCGATGTACCTGACAAACTTTTCCCGCATACCTCTGGATATGATGATCATAATACCGGGGCTTGCCGTACTGCTTAGCTTTGAGACCGCTGTTCTCGTCGAGTCAAAGAATACAAAGCCGATTACATTCTCTACGGTTGTTGAATTTACAGCTACTGTTTTAGTAATGTTTATTTCAATTAAGATGCTTAATCTGGTTGGCGCTGTTGCAGCTTCTCTCGGATTCTTAGCCGGGATGATAGGTGCAATCAGCTATCTCTTTCCGTTCTTCATTAAATCCGTTTCCGTAAGAAAGGTTTCCTAAAAAAATTAAAAGAATAAAGGGCATAATTCTGAATGAATATTTTATTAAAATAAGTTTCTATTTCATAGTGATAAATTCAAGTAAATTCAATAATTTTGAACCGGGATTAACAAATTATTTACATTCTCTAAAAGATAGAATATGACAACCAAATTACTTCGACGAATAATAGGCACGTCTGTGTTCTTATTATCCACCGTGATTTTATTTTTAACAGTGCAACCCTCGGTCTCCTTCTGGGATCCAGGGGAAATCTCTGCTGCTTCTTACTCTTTGATGGTGCCGCACCCTCCCGGCGGTCCGCTATGGCTTATCATCGGCAGACTGTTCTCCATGATCCCTTTTGCTCACAATATCGGATTTAGAGTAAACACGGTTTCCGTTCTGTCCGGCTCCTTTAGTATTTTGATCCTGTATCTTGTCGGTATTAAACTGATTGAGACTTACAGAGGAAAAAATTATAAAAGTAATTTCGATGCTTTGTTGACCTTTATCTCATCGGCAACCGGTGCGCTTGCTTTTGCCTTCTGCGATACCTTCTGGTTCAATGCCGTAGAGTCAAATTATTTTGCCTTAAGTACGCTGCTGTTTTCGCTGGTAGTGTGGCTAATGATGATCTGGCATGAACATGCAGACGAGCCCGGCAGCGAGAAATACATTATCATGATGGCTTACCTTATCGGCTTATCCTTCGGCGTTCACCTGATGAGCGTGCTCGCTATCTTTACCTTTGTTTTCCTCGTAGTAATGAAAAAATATGTTACCGATGATGAGACTTTTAAGAAAACCGCTTACATTTTCCTGATCCATTTAGGCATACTGATGGTGCTGGCTATCGCTCTCTGGGCTGGGCAAACACAGACCTCACCGCCTTCGCAGGCAGATTACCAAGCTTTCGATTCAAAGTTTGTCTGGATAATGATTGCTGCGTCGGCAATCTTTATGGGAGCTATGTGGAAGAAGATCATGCACCGGGATTCTTTTTACATCCCGGTTATGGTCGCCGGAGTTATTCTGCTTTTAGCTTACCCGGGCATCGTTAAAGGCGTACCGAAAATCCTCCTTGCTCTCGGCGGCTCCGGTGCAGTTACAAATTCTATTATCTTTCTTTTGATTCTCGGAGCTGTTGCCTATATAATTTATTGGACTGCAAAGAATAAAAAGCACGCTGCTAATCTTGCAGCAACTGCAGCTTTATTTGCATTACTTGGCTTTACAACCTACGCAATGATAATTATCCGCTCCAACCAGACTCCTCCTATGAACGAGAACTGGCCGGATAATTTCCACAAGTTTATGTACTATATGGACCGCGAGCAGTACGGCGACTTCCCCATCTTTGAAAGAAGATTTTCTATGGAACCCCGTCAACAGGGCATTTATACTAACTACAAAAGCGATCTCGATTTCCTCTGGAGATACCAGATCGACCACATGTTCAACAGGTATCTTTTCTGGAACTTCATTGGAAAGTCTTCAACTGATCAGGATGCGCCCTCCACCTGGAGCCAGCTTTACGGCATCCCGTTCCTCATGGGACTCGTAGGACTTTATTTCCTCTTTAGGAAGAACTGGAAGATGGGCACTACATGGCTTATGCTGTTTATCTTTATGGGATATCTTATCGCCTTTTACCAAAACCAGCAGCAGCCGCAGCCGAGGGACAGGTTTTACTTCTATCCGGGGGCATTTTTTGTCTTTGCCGTCTGGATTGCCGTCGGCGTAAGGGAACTGACCGAATTCCTGAGAGAAAAGGCTAAGAGCCGTACTTTAAAGCAGGCTGCTGTCTTCGGGTGCTTAGCTTTCAGCATCTTATTTATTCCTGGGAATATGCTCAGAACAAATTACTTTACTCACGACCGCTCGCATAGCTGGCTGCCCTGGGACTTTGCCTATAACCTGCTGCAGAGCTGCAAGCCGAATGCGATACTATTTACTAACGGGGACAATGATACCTTCCCTCTCTGGTACCTGCAGGACGTTGAAGGAGTCAGGAGA
>JBJKRP010000119.1:0-2827 GCA_046704565.1 Ignavibacteriaceae bacterium
GGGCTGAACTTTTTCCCAAATACTATCCAGACTACCATCTATAACTGGTCCTGAAGATGCCTTGTGTATTGATATGCCGGAAAACGGCGTAACGTTTAAGCTTATCTTGCTGCTTTCGGTTGTCCCTTCTTTATTTGAAACCTTGACAAAGTACGACCTGCCATTATCTTTTAATGAAGGTTGGACTATGCGTAAGGTGTAATCTTTTTGACCCGGTAATTCTTTACCGTTTTTGTACCATTGATAATTCAACGGGAATCCCCGAGCTTTTACGAAAGTTTCTACAGCTCCGCCTTCTTCTGTCCTCATATTTCCAGGTTGAATTACAATTTCAGGCTTTACTGCTTTTAAAGAGTTTAAATATTCATCCGGATTCAACGGGAAAAGAGAGCGCACCATATCGGGATAGAATTGACAATATTTTGAATTCGTCAATCTTGCCTGCTCAAATAACCATTTCCTGGCTTGTACTTTAGAAGGCTTTGCACCTTCTCCGTTCCAATAGCTCAAAATTTTTAAGAACCCCGGAGTTCTTACAATACTCCACGGCTGTGTATCCAGATCAAATTTTTTGTGCGTCCACCAGCTCCAGCTTACATTTGCACTTTCAAGAAATTTTGTTGCCTTCTTATTAATAGTATACGGCGGACCTTGCTCACCTGTTTCACCGTGCCTTAAGGGGATATTATATTTTGTGCGCAGCGTATCCCATCTGGCAAGTCCCTTTGCGTCGGATGTAGGCGGATAGGAATGAAACGCCATCGCCAGATGCGGATCCCAATCCATCGGCTCCAATATATTAAACGTCTGCGCCCAATCATCTCCTTCAATAAAAATTATTCCCTGCTTATCAACAGTACGGATAGTATCTGTAAGCTTAACATAAAGCTGACGAAGCAATTTAGGATCTATATTTTTATAACGAATTAAAAGCGGTTCATTAAGAAGATCATACCCGGTAATGCAGTCATTATGTTTATATCTATCCGCAATCTTATACCAGAGATCAATAGTCCTTTGCCAGTACTTATCCTTCTCAGTCCAGAGTCTTGCCTCACCGTCGCTGTCGGAAATATTCTCAGCATTCTGGCTGCCGGGTGCGCCGTGCATATCCCAGATAATTCCGATCTGATAATTCTCGCACCACTTTACAAGGCTGTCTAACAAACCAAAACCTTTTTTAGAATACAAATACGGCGGACTATCCGGCTGCCCTTCGCGCGGCTGTAAAACGGAAGCCAATAAAGGAATACGAAGAGTATTAGCTCCCCATGATTTCATCGCAGCGATATCATTTTCGGTAAGAAAATTTTTATGATAAAGCTCCCAAAATTTTTCAGCATCTTTCTTTCCTATTAGCTCATCTATCGCGTGTTCAAATTGCCGTGGTCTGTCTATCTTTCTTATTCCCCACATGTATCCTTCCGGCAAAAGCCAGCATCCTAATCCAAAGCCGCGAAGGATTACCTTTTTACCCGTTTTTATATCTACAAAGTTTTGCCCTTCGGTAGTGTACTGAGCATAATTGTTTTTAATCAAAAATATAAACGCCGTTAATAGTAAGAAAAGAGTAGTCCTCCTTAGAATATTTTTCTCTGTTTTATATCTCATTATTTTTCTCCAGCATCGAAAATTTATCAATATCATTTTGTTAACACCCTGCCGCTAAATTTTATGTCAATCTTATATAAGGACGATCCTGCGGTGATAAAAAGGATCTTCCTGTCTTTACCTCCAAAGACGACGCTCGACGGACGTTCGGGAACTTCTATCTCGGCAATCTGCTTTCCGCTTTTATTGTATACGAATACGTTACCGGCAGGTATATACACATTTCCTTTCGAATCCACCGCTGCATCGAGCTCGCCTCTTTCTGCAAATAGTTTGGGATCCGAAAGCGAGCCGTCGGCATTTACCGAAAACCTAAATGTTCTTTGATCGAATTCATCCGCCATATAGAATGGATAACCCGGAACTGCTTTCCTTAATGAAAATGCCCTCCGCAGATCTTCACATTGCGGAATAAAAGTTGTCCCGTCCGGCGATACAAATTCTTCCTTTAATGGATTAAAAGCTTCCTTACTTCTGTAAAATAGATATGCCGTATAAGATGAATGTGTCACAGGCGGATTATCTTTTGTATACGTTGTTACAGTTAAGAAATCATGTTCGTCGCGCCACCTGTGTGCAGGCAGAACCGCAATTTTAGCATTTACTGAATCAGGGGATACAGCATTAAGCATAGTGATATCTTCTTCGGAACTATCCGGATTGAATGATACAACTCCGCCTTCACTTGTAGTTGCTAAGAGGTTATCCGCCTTATCGAATACGAGTGCGATTGGCTCAACCAGCAGCTCTCTGACAAGAGTAAGTTTTTTATTTTCCGGCGACCATTTATAAATGCTTCGCCAACGGGTATCCACAAAATAAACGCTGCCTTTACTGTCAACAGCAGCACCATCAATAAATTCGAACCCTCCCGCTGCCTTTTCTACTTGTGCACCGGGAGCTGCAACCGAAGAAATATCTGCGTCATTATTTCTATGCGGAGGATTACCGGAAATGTCTAACCGTGAAATCTCTCTATCTCTTATCTGGAAATCATAAGACTGATCATAAACGGTATTATTATAGGAAAACTTTGTGGGGCTGTAAACATGAATGCCATTGAATTGAATGTTCTTTGAATCGTTTAACACTACACCATTTGGAAACGGACTAATCATCCTAATGACCCGGTAAAGAAATAAATTTGCAAAGGTCAGGTTACTGCAATGCTCTATCCGCAGCGGCAGCGCATGCGCACTCTCGGCGCTTTCTTCCT
>JBJKRP010000120.1:0-5454 GCA_046704565.1 Ignavibacteriaceae bacterium
CCCAGACACCTATTACCAGGAATGCTACGTTCAACAGCACCACGAGAATGCCGCCGAAAAATTTTCCCCAAAGAAGCTGATCACGGGAAACCGGCTTTGAAAGCAGTAAATCTATATTTCCTTTCTCAAGCATTACCGGTACAAAGCTGGCGCTTGAAAAGATCGCAAGAAGCAGGCATAAGCTGCTCAACGGAGAAACTATCGCCATCTCGATCATAGTTACGGGATTATCAAACGGCATGTTATGCATACCGCCGGCGGTAATGTTTATGTTGGATGATAGTGTAAAAACTAACCCGGTAATAATTATGGCAAGCAGTGCTATGATAAAGAAAAATATAAAAACCTTTCTCGCCATTGCTTCTTTCAAGGTAAACCACGTCATTATCCAGATATTCTTCATTGGACGTTCTCCTTTTCAGCTTCTTTTATTAAAGAGATGAACATATCTTCCAGTGTATTTTTCTGCTTTACCATCTCTTTTATTATGATCCCGTTGTCGCGAAGGAAGTCGAGTGTATTATTCAGTTCCTGTGTGCTCTCTACCCTGAACGCATAATACTCGTTGTCCATCTTACGGAGGCTTATTTTTTGCGTAAAGTCCGGAGGCAGAGTATAAATACCGTCGCCCTCAACGCTGATTTTATATTCTTCTTTTTTCTCCGTTAAGTCTTTGACTGTTCCCTCACGAAGAAGCCTGCCTTTATTCAAGATGCCGACCCTGTCTGTAATCATCTCAACTTCAGAGAGGAGATGGCTGTTAAGAAAAATGGTTTTGCCCTTATTCTTTAACTCTATTAAGATATCCCTAATTTCTTTTCTTCCGATTGGATCTACGCCGTCTGTAGGCTCGTCAAGAAAGATCAGTTCCGGGTCGTTCATCATTGCCTGCGCGAGACCGAGCCTTTGCATCATTCCTTTGGAATAGTTTTTCACTTTTGTTTTCTTCCATTTGGAGAGCTGCACGAGCTGAAGCATTTCATCTATTTTATCCTCAAGTCCTGCGCCGTCTAAGCCGCTGAGCTTGCCAAAAAACTGAAGCACGCCGCCGCCGCTTAAATACGGCGGATACTTATGGTTCTCCGGCAGGTAGCCGATTTTGTTTTTAAAATTATAGCTGTCTGTATTCTCGCCGAGAATCTTCGCATTTCCCCCGGTCGGAAAAGTTATGCCGAGAAGCAGCTTAATTAGGGTCGTTTTCCCGGCGCCGTTGGGTCCCAGCAAGCCGAAGATTGTTCCGCCCGGAACTTCGAGGTTTAAATTAGTCAAAGCTTCAACTTTTCTTTTCCCGAAGGAGCTTGAATAAACTTTAGTTAGATTAGTAGTCTCAATTGCATTTAAGCTCATAATTCATGATTGCCGTAATTTTTAGTCTCCAAATATACTTAAAATAAAGTCAATAAGAGCCGGATTTGTCGAGAGATCATTTTTATTGTTAGGCGGTTTTAATTAATGAAGAATTGAAACTGATAAACCTGCCTCGATTTTCTTATAAAAATTCCAAACGGTTTATCATCATTTCGGAAGTATTCGACTGAAGAAATTTTAAAAGCTTTTTAAGAGTATCACTGAAATTAAGCTGCTTAGAAACTATGATTCCCGGATGCCTCTTATTTTGCTCTACAAAATTTTTATGGATAATGGAAAAGTCCCTGACGTTAAAGGAAAAAATGCATCTTTCGCTTTTTACAGACTCAAGCATAATTTTGTTATCACTATAACCTCTTAAATTTAGCTCCATGACATTTACAGCATTAAAACCGCGCTTACGAAGTACAGCGGCTAAATTTACATGAACATCCTCATCGATCAGGAGCTTAATTCTCAATTTGTGCTAAGATTTATTTTTACCCAGGTAATATGCTTGATTATCTTCAAGAATTTCTTTGTCAATAACAATCTGATGATCAAAATAATAAGCTAAAGCTGAATGAACTTGAGACTGGGATACATGAGCAACGGTATTTAATATTTCATCCACGCTCATGCCCATTTGGTAATATCCGGCTATAGTCTTTACCGAAACTCTTGTACCGTTTATAATAGGAATACCATTTAAGATATCTTTATTGCTTGATATATGTGGGTATTCAACTTTTTTGTTTAATGGTTTCTTCCTGCTTTTCGTTGTATCTCTTGTCTTAGTCAGCATATATTACCTAATTATTCTTGGTATAAATGTAATGCAATAATTATAAAAAAGTCAAATACAATTTAAGATTTTTACCGGAATCATATTTTTTCCACGGAATATCCGGCAAGCAATTGGAGTTAATTCTCCTTCCTTAAGAGTTTTTTTGTATTTTGTGATAAGAAAATTAATCTGATTATTCGATGTCCCCTTTAGAAGCTTTAAAGAAATATTTCGGTTATGATTCTTTCCGTCAGAGCCAGAAGGAAATAATTGAAAGCATTTTAAATGGCGGGAATGTTCTTGCTGTATTGCCGACAGGCGCCGGCAAATCAGTCTGCTACCAGATACCGGCTTTGGTTTCAAGCAATTTTTCTATTGTCATCTCTCCGCTTATTGCTTTAATGAAGGACCAGGTCGATTCGCTGAACAGAAACGGACCAATTGCCGCATTCATCAACAGCCAGATGAGCTTTTACGAGGCGGAAGAAGTTATAAAAAAGATTTCCTTCGGCTCTATAAAGCTTCTTTATGTTGCACCGGAAAGACTGGAGAACGTCCTTTTTGCAGATAAGATTAAAGCTCTGGAGCCGTCATACTTGTTCGTGGATGAAGCCCACTGCATCAGCGAGTGGGGACATAGCTTTAGACCGAGCTACAGAAAGATTAAAGAGTTTGTCGACTACATTGCCGTAAAACATGTTTCGGCTTTTACGGCAACGGCTACACCGGAAGTTGAGAAAGATATAGTTGAGCAGCTTGGCTTAAAAGACCCGGAGATTTTTGTCCGCGGATTCGAAAGAGAAAATCTTGAGCTGAACGTCTTCGTTACAAAGAAAAAGAGAGAAAAATGTCTTGAGCTTATTTCAAGGCATGGAACCCCGGCAATTATTTATTCGGCATCCAGGAAACGCGCCGAAGAGATAGCTGAGTTTCTTAATCTCCACCGGATAAATTCGGCTTACTACCATGCAGGTTTGGCTCCGGAAGAACGGAAGAAAATCCAGGAAGACTTCATGAACGACAGGACGCCGGTTATAGCAGCCACGAATGCGTTTGGAATGGGGATAGATAAAAAGGATATAAGGCTTGTTATCCATTATAATACTCCCGGCTCTATTGAAAACTATTACCAGGAAATCGGTCGCGCAGGCAGGGACGGTAAAGCTTCCTTCATTTATCTTTTACACGATGACTACGACATCAACATCCAGAATTTTTTTCTTGAAAACTCTCATCCCGATAAGGAACTAATCCAAAAGATATATGATGCGGTTTGCGACTACGGTAAAGTTGCCGAAGGGAATATTCCTGCAAATGAAATCCCGCTTAACAGGGATTTCATCTCTGCCTACGCAAAAAGGGAAGTAAGCAAAGGCTTGCTATATGCTGCTCTGAAGATTCTTGAAGACGGCGGCTATGCTAAACAGGCATCCGAGTTTGAGAATAAGTCCTTCGTTCAAATTAAATTTGAAAAGAACAGATTGCAGGAATTTGTTAAGAGGAACTCAAACAATCTCATCAGGGAGACTATCGTTTATTTTCTCAGGGAATTTGGAAGTAAGATATTCTCCGGCAAAATTCCTTTAACCGCTTCCGGGATAGCCGCACAATTAGGCTTTGACGAACATGACATTGAAGAAACGCTGATCAATCTCGATAACCTGGGAATTATAGAATACGGAAGACCGTTATCCAAAGACAGCGTTCTGCTCACATCGCCGCGGGTCAATTCAAGCCGCCTCCGCCTCGATTATAAAAAGATAAACAAAAGCTTCATCTTCCTTCAAAGGAAAATTGAGCGAATGACGGACTATGTTTATTCGGCAGGCTGCCGGTTCAAGTTCATACTGAATTATTTCGGAGAGAACAATGAGGATTATAAATGCGGGAGATGCGACCGGTGCAGAACGGAAGAGCTCGTACCGGAATCGACAAACGAATATTTAAAGGAAATAATTCTACGGACTCTTAGCGAAAATAAATTTCCGCTTACCGAGAAGTCGTTGTTAACGGTAATCAGAGGTTCGAGCAGGACAGAGAAGTACAAGAAATTTGAGACATACGGCTGCTGTGCAAATTACGAGATCGAGGAACTGAAAATAGTACTTCACAATATTTTGATGGAAGGTTATGCAGCAAGGAATAGGGACGGCAATACTCTTTTCTTGGCTCAGTCTGGGATACAATTCCTTGAGGAGAATGGTCTGTTTCCCAAAGGTGAATCGAGACCTGAGAATTATGAAGACAATATCGAGCTGTTTAATCTATTAAAAGAAGCGCGGTCCGGTGCGGCAAAGAAGTTTATGCAGACAGGTTATTTAATCTGCCCGGATGAAATTCTTCGCGAGGTAGCCGCCAGGCGTCCTTCGGGAAAGCATGAACTTCTTGCGATTAATGGGTTCAATCACAGAATGTTTAATAAGCTGGGGAACGATCTTCTCGAGATTGTAAACGAGTTCATAAAAGAGAATGAGAAAAAAGCTAAGCCGGCTGCGGAAGATAGAACGATACCTCAGAATATAAGAGAGACATACAATCTTTTGAACAAAGGGTATTCACTTGCAGATATAGCCTCGCTCCGTCAGCTTTCGGAAGCTGTTATCTCGATGCAGATTGAAACAATTCTTGAATATGAGCCGTCTGCAAATGTTATCCATCTTTACGATGAGAACAGGTTTAATTTAATCCTGAACGAGATCGCAAAAGGATTTGTGGACTTGAAAGACCTAAAGCAGCATTTGCCGGATGAAGTAACTTATCCCATGATACGCGTCGCAGTCGCAAAAAGCCGCGCGCATAAACTAAAAAAATAACTTTTCGATGGCATTAAATTTCGATAATTTTGCACTATGGTTTTGTTTTACTTTTAAGACACGACATCTTGATGAGCAATGTTTCAAAGATAATTTACTCGACTGATCTCTTCCGGATAATCGACTTCAAGTGCGGATGCGATCTTAAGGGTACTTCTGCGCTTGAATACAGAACGAATTTTACCATGAGCTATGTAAGGAAGGGCAACTTCCTCTTTAACGTTTTTGATGACTCTCTGGATTCGTTTAACGGGAGGATATTATTATGCAAGCCGGGCTATGAGCACACCGTTACCCATTTTAACGGGATGCCCGATGAATGTACTATATTCAACTTCAGCACTGATTTTTATGAAGGCTTAAAATCGGAATTCCACCAGCTTAATAAAAGCTACTTTAATAACAGCGACGTACAGTCTTTACTGATTCAAGCCGATGCGGAGTTTGAATACCTGCATCACGCAGTCCTTCGTAATGCAATGTCCGGCAAAGCTTCCAGACTGTTGA
>JBJKRP010000121.1:0-4023 GCA_046704565.1 Ignavibacteriaceae bacterium
CAATCGATCCGGTTAATAATTTAGGTCAGTTGGATCCATCTCCCTCAATAAAGCTTTTGCCAGGTATGTCGGTTGAAATTCAGATCGATATAAAGAAGAGAAAGTAAAACTTATTTTATTTTGACAAAAATTTTAATGAATAGTTGACGGTATATTGAGGTATTTGGAAAGAAGATGACTGTAAATAATCAACAAGTTAAATTATCGTCCCTGCATGAGCATCCTTCATACCGGTGGTTTGTCTTAGCTAACGTTATGGTTGGAACCTTTATGGCTGTTCTGGACGCAACCATAGTAAACGTCGGCTTAACAAAAATGATGGCGGCGTTTGGAGTAAGCGTTGATAAAATAGAATGGGTTTTAACCGCTTACTTATTGATTTTTGCTGTAATCCTTCCCTCTTCAGGATGGATTGCCGATCACCTTGGATATAAAAAATCTTATTTCCTCGGATTGCTGTTATTCACCAGCGGCTCACTTCTGTGCAGCCTTTCATCCAACGAAAATATGCTGATAGCATTTAGAGTACTGCAAGGTGCGGGTGCAGGCTTTATAATGCCCGTAGGTATGGCAATTGTTACGAGGGAATTCCCTCCGGAAAAAAGAGGCATGGCTTTAGGATTTTGGGGCATTGCCTCAGCTTCCTCGGTTTCGCTTGGACCAAAGTTCGGCGGATATTTAATCGATGCATATAGCTGGCATGCTATATTCGATATAAATGTTCCTATCGGAATAATTGCAATGGCTGCTTCTCTAATAATTCTACGGGAATATAAAACCGAACATACCAGGTCATTTGATTTACTTGGATTTATATCCATGACGCTATTTCTGGTTTTTCTGCTGCTTGCATTATCTGATGGAAACGCTGCATGGAATACCGGCGGATGGACTTCTACTTTTATTTTGTCGTGCTTCTTTATCTCGTTTGTCAGCTTCGTAATTTTTATTACTACGGAATTTACGGTTAAGCACCCGATTATAGATTTAAGAATTTTGAAGAATCGAAACTTCGGGATGGCAAATATTATGTTGTTCATCTTTGGGCTTGCCTTCTTCGGAAATTCATTTCTGCTGCCGTTGTTTCTGCAAAACTCACTCGGGTATACCGCACTCCAAGCCGGATTGGTTTTTTTCCCGGTAGGCATTATCCAGGCGTTGATGTCTCCGATTGCCGGATGGATGGCTGACAGATTGAATCCTAAAATTCCGATATTTATAGGTATAGTTCTCACCTTCCTAAGTATGTACATGTACAAAAACCTTTCGCTTTTTTCTGAGTACAACTCGATAATTATTCCTCTTATAGTTCGAGGCTTTGGATTAGGCTTCATGTTCATACCGTTAAGCACAATTGCAATTAACGATATAACAAAAGAAAAGATGGCACAGGCGACCGGTTTGTTTAATACCATCAGGCAAGTCGGAGGAAGTTTTGGCGTGGCAATACTCGGCACGTTATTAACCAGGAGAGTAATTTTTCATTCCGAGCTTTACAGCCAGGCAGTCAATCAGAATTCCGCAACATTTAAAGATGTTGTACACGGTCTATCATATTTTGCGCAGCATGCAGTAGGAGGTACCGCAAGCGAGGCAATCTTAAGAGCAAAGGCATTAATCGCAATGAACATTTCCGGACAGGCATTCGTTCAGGGAATAACTGATGACTTTTTTGCCGGTGCGGCTATTACATTGTTTATTTTTGTTCCCTTATTCTTTCTTAAATATCACAAAAGACAAAAATCAGAAAAGGTTCAATCAATGGAGTAATTCCATTTAACCGGAGTAAATATGAAATATAGAATTTTATCAGCTACAATTATCTTAAGCATATTATTTTTTGGTAAAAGTTTTCCGCAACAAACTGCAAGCGATTCATTAACGCTTCAGCAGGCAATAAAATTGACGCTGACTAACCAGCCGTTAATTAGCCAGGCTGTTGAACAGGTTAATGCTGTAAACGCGAGAATAAACGAGCAGAACAGCAGCTACTATCCGACTGTTGAAGGCAATCTTTCTTATGCATGGATTGGTCCAGTAATATCGCTGGCATTTCCCGGACTCGGTAATTTTGATTTCAATACCCCGAACAATTATGATATGCACGTTAGCGCGGGCTACCTGCTGTATGATTTCGGCAGAAGAGATGCCGCTATGAATTTAATAAAATCTTACAAGCTGTCGGCGGAAGAAAAAATAAATCTGGTTAAATCCAATCTCGCTTACGCCGCTATTCGGACTTTCTATTCAATATTATTTTTGGAAAAAAGCATTGAAGTAAAGAACGACCAGATTAACACGCTTAACCAGCACCTGGAGGTGACTAAGAAAAAGGTTGCCAGCGGAAGCGCAACGGACTTTGATGTTCTTACAACCGAAGTGAGAGTAGCCTCGGCAGAAAACGACAAAACAGATTTGCAGAACGCTCTTGCTAAAGAAGAAATTTATTTGAGAAGTCTGCTCGGATTTTCTTCCAGTCAACCTTTAAATCTTACCGGAGACTTTACCACAAAAAATATTTATGAGAATGAAGATTCTCTTGTTACAGAGGCTTACACCATGCGACCGGAAATAAAGCTTGCTCAAGACGCCGAGAATAGTGCAAGACTTACAAAGCAGGTTTCCGCATTAGGAGACAGACCGACAATATCACTCGACGCATCTTACGGTCTTAAAAACGGATTCTTCCCTGACCTTGATGTTTTGCGCGGAAACTGGGTTGCTGCAGTCTCCGCAAACATTCCAATCTTTAACGGTTACAGAACCGACGCTAAGGTTGAAGAAGCTGAAGCAAACTTAAAAGAAAGCACTCAGGAAATTTTAAGCATAGAAAGAAAAATAAAGGCTGAAGTTCTAAGTGCTTATTCGGACTGGAAAACAAATTATGAGAAGCTTAATAGAACGAAGCTGCAGGTTAAACAGGCTGAAGATGCATTATCGCGTGCCGAGCTCCAATACCGTGACGGAGTAATTACGAACCTCGATTTGATTGATTCCGAGACTACACTTGCAGAAGCACGACTTTTATATCTTCAGGTTATCTATAAAAATGTATTGAGCAAGTATGCACTTGATAAGGTAATCGGTCAGGTTGTCTGGTAATTAATTATGTAATTATAAAATTTCAAAATTACAAGATTACTGCCCTGACTAATAAATATAAGTTAATAAGCGGAAATTTTTGAAATCTTGTAATTTTGAAATCAGTACCCAATTAAACCGATAACTGCGCCGACGAGTAAGCCGTAAATAAGATGCCCAATCCAGTGAGCTACCGCTACGGAAAAGCCGGCTTCGCGGAATTCCGGCAGCGGGTGGCTTTCGGCAACGGCGGCAACTAATATAAATCCTACCACCGCACCATGTATAAATCCTATCACTGTACCGGCTCCGGTGCTCATTAAAAAGCCGTGCACATTAAAATAAACTATTATTATTGCGTATAAAAAAGCAAAGATTATCCCCGAAATGGTTTGAAGCAAAATTCCGATACGGTATGAGTTTTCAAGCTTCTTTGTAAACAGGCTCCCTACGGCTCGTGCCATGTCTGCATTTGCCATACCGGATTTTGTAATGCTTTGCAGCAGAACTTCCATGCCTGCCGTTCCTATTATCCCCGCCCAAATAGCTATCCAAATTATATGACCCATAGAAGTATGATTCATTTAACCCTCCTGGATTTTTTATAATTGGTTTTTCCGCATCATGTATGAATTGATGACCTTGAATATACTAAATTGATTTTTTTATTTTGTATCCTAAAATACTTTTGGGGAATGAATTTTATGGAAAGTTGAGCAAGAATTGTTTTGGGTAAACAAAAAAAGGTATGCGGATTTTAATCTTACCGCATACCGTTTATAAGAGGTTTATTTCTATTCTAATTATTCATCTGCAGGGTGGTAACCTGGCTTGCAACCTTCCAAGCGCCGTTATCTTTTATAAGGGTTATAAAACCGGTTTGTTTCAGGCGCGCATCGGAAATATCAACATTGGCAACAGCAGTATTCCCATCTACCTTTA
>JBJKRP010000122.1:0-6528 GCA_046704565.1 Ignavibacteriaceae bacterium
ATATTACTCTAAGAGTTCGCAGAACATGAACTTGTTTCAGGATTTTAGCTCCCCCATTAACAAAGCTCTTACCGATACTTACTTTGCCAACCGTACTTTATCAAACGACGACATGAACTTCTTAAGAACCGGAGTTGACTTTACCGGGTTCAAGGTTACTAAAGAAGGCGGCATTGAAAAAGAAGGATACGGCAATTTGATTATGGCGTACCTGCTTACTTTTCTTCTTTATATAGGTACAATAATGCTGGGACAGATGACAATGCAGTCCGTAATCGAGGAGAAAGGAAGCAAGATTGTGGAGGTAATACTTTCCTCCGTAAGCCCGACTGAATTAATGACGGGCAAGATTTTAGGCGCTTCGATTACCGGGGTTATACAGATGGCTATCTGGCTTTCGCCTGTAATCTTAATTATGTCTACAACTGTCTTTGTCCTTCCCAAGGAATTTCTCTTCAGCATTAGCAGCGTTGTAATTATTTATACGTTAATAAATTTCTTTATCGGACTTCTCACATTCATCGGCTTGTATGCAATGCTGGGTGCCATATTTGATAACGCACAGGATGCAGCCTCCGGAGGTATGCCCGTGCTGATGCTTATACTTATTCCTTTCTTAATTGCAATGTCAATGATAAGCAACCCAAATAGACCGGTTGCGGTTATAGCATCATACTTCCCGTTTGCGTCAATTATCGTAATGCCGATGAGGCTTACGCTTGTCGGCGCTCAGCTCTGGCAGCTTGCCGCCGCAACTGTTGTAAACATTTTAACCTTCCTGGCAATCTTTCCTGTTGCAGGTAAGATATATAGGGTTGGAATATTAAGAACAGGTAAAAAGCCTAAGTGGTCTGAGGTAATTAAATGGCTGAAATATAAATATTAATCCAATAACTGCAGCGTATTGGCAAAATAAAATAATGATTTTAAAGCGACGCTATGCTCTTTGCCCTTTGCCCTTTGCCCTTTGCCCTTTGCTCTATGCTCTTTGCTTAATTTTTATCTGGTTTTTTAATGCTTGTGAATATTGTAAAGAAATTTGACCAATGTTGACAAAATACTTCAGCCTTGAGGAAAACAATACCAATGTAAAAACGGAATTGCTCGCCGGTATTACAACCTTTCTTGCCGCAATGTATATCATTGTCGTCAATCCGGAAATGATAAGTAAAACCGGGATGCCATTCAGCGGAGTGCTTACTGCTACTATACTGGTATCTGCATTCAGCACTATAATGATGGGACTCTATGCGAAAAATCCCATCCTCGTTGCACCGGGTATGGGACTCAATGCTTTCTTCACTTTTTCTGTTGTGATCGGGATGGGCGTAAAATGGGAGGTCGCCTTAGGCTCTGTCTTTTGGGCGGGAATTGTTTTCCTGCTCCTCTCTGTCTTTAATGTAAGGACTTATATAGTAAAAGCCATCCCGAAACAAATCAGGTATGCCGTGTCTGCGGGTATTGGATTGTTCATCGCATTGATTGGATTTGTCAATGCTCATTTCGTTGTTGCCGACCCCGCAACTTTAGTTAAGCTCGGAAAGATAGATCCGGTTACAATAACATTTGCAATCGGGCTGATAGTTACCTCGCTTCTTGTTATAAGGAAGGTAAAAGGCGCGCTTATAATCGGGATTATATTTACAACTCTTTTAGCTGTCCCGGTCGGCAGATTTTACGGCGATGCTTCGGCAATAAACTTTGGAGTCCCGACCCTCGTAACATGGAAAGGTCTTTTCGAAAAGCCTGATTTCAGCCTGCTCTTTAGAATGGATTTAATAAACTCTTTAAAATTGGCAATACTGCCCATTACGTTCGCAGTATTATTTACAGACATGTTCGACAGCCTCTCGACTTTCGTCGGCGTAGCCGAGGCTGCCGATTTAAATGACCCGGACGGCGAGCCGAGAAATGTAAAGGAATCCTTGATCGTCGATGCCGCAGCTACAACGGTTGCAGGCTTATTCGGATCAAGCGCAGGTACGGCTTATATTGAGTCTGCTACCGGAATTGAAGAAGGCGGCAGGACCGGTTTAACTGCGGTTGTATCCGGGCTGCTGTTCCTCCCGTTCATGTTCATCTCTCCGCTGCTTTCTATGGTACCGGGAATAGCAACAGCCCCGGCGCTTATTATTGTCGGCGTATTCATGATGAAGCCTGTACTTAAAATTAATTGGAGTAATTTCGATGATGCAGTGCCTTCGTTTATTTCTTTAATATTAATCCCGTTCACTTATTCAATTACCCAGGGAATAATCTGGGGGTTCCTTTCATGGACGCTTATTAAGCTGGCAGTTGGCAAAAAAAACGAGGTTACCCCTATGCTCATCGCTATAGATGTCTTCGCAGTTTTAGCCCTCTTTGTTTAATGAACCGGGAATTGGATACTTTATACACAAAATTTAATTGGGAATATCACAGTAGAACGGCTTAATAAAATTTAATTTGCTTTTCGTGATTTTGTTTGCTACGTTGCCTGCGAGCGTACAACATCCGGCATTAATAAAGCAGCATATATCTATCGAACCCGCTGTTAGTAATCCTCTTCCGGTTCTTTAGTTCATACGTTTCAATTTTTTCCGAACAAAATGAAATAATCATTTCTATGGCGATTTGTCTACAAATTTCTTAAGTGATTTAATCTAAATTAATTTAAGGAGGTACTGTGGAGAACGGCAAATTAAAGTTCCTTATTGCAGAAGACGACTTTATAATGGCAATGGGAATTAAGCAAAAGGTGGAAGAGCTTGGCTTTGATGTAGTCTCGCTGGTAAGTACCGGGCTTGAGGCTATAACCCGGTCGGTACTGGATAAGCCCGACATAATTCTAATGGATATATTATTAAGCGGCTCGCTGGACGGCGTTGAAGCTGCAAAGATTATATCCTACAAATGCAGCGCCCCGGTAATATTTTTAGTCGATCATTCCAGCCTCAGTACTATTGAAGCCAAAAAGCCGGAAGCCGGGCATTCGGTATTGCATAAGCCGGTAACTGCCGCATCATTGAAGGAAGTAATTCATGAAGTCAGGTATCCCTCCAATTTTCAAAAAGCCGGATCAGCAAGTATTTCAAAGACGCGACGGTATCCGTATTAAGCTCTTCAGGAAGCCGCACATTTACTTTAGACTGCACTTCATCGATAGATTAGGTGTATTCGGCGAACGTAATAAACACTTGTCTGGAATTTATTTACGCAGCCCCTTTCTAAAGTTATATTAGTATTGCTTACGATATTTGGAATGAAAGGTATTCTTATGTCATTGTCTGAACTTTTGATTAGCTCGGTTACCATTGTCTTCAGCTTTATATTCCTGGTTGTCGGTATCTCATATATTGTTTACCGGGTCAAGAATAAGTCAAGATTTAACGTTACGGATATTTACCAAAAATAGAAAGTATAATGGATATTTCTAAATTACTGCTTCCTTTTTTAGGAACGGCAGTTGTCGTTTTTTTACTTTTAGTAGGAGTTTCATATTTCATTTATAGGATTAGAAAGAAGACTATGTGACTTTAGGGGACTTTCCGAAGCACTGCGGGTGCTGCCTTACAATCATGTCAGATAAAAAAATTGTTCCGGTTCTTTAGAATCTTCCGGTTGCCGTTTCTTTCTGCGTATACGTATGTACTGACCTTAATCATAGCGCTGTTTATAACATACCCTTTTCCCAATAGATTTTAGATTAATAGGAATCATTTTTGCCGCTTAAGCTTTGCCAAGCCTTAAAAGAAATGTGATTTGAGAATTCTATTTAAAACCTTCCTGTGCTTCTTATAATTTTAATTTATAGATTGCATCCTAAAAATTCATAAATATTTTATTTCTGGTATGAAAACTATATACTTTGCCTTCTCTTTCCTCCTTGCTCTTACCGTTTTTTCAAAGCTGTCTTTCTCACAGCAAGCTTCAATGTATAACCCGGATAAAGTTTTTGACCCGGGTTTTGACAGTCATCCCGGAACATATTACCGGGACGGAAGCGGCAAACCCGGTCCTGGTTACTGGCAGAACAGAGCCGACTATGTTATTGAAGCAAGCTTGAATGACCAAACTAACTCTATTGAGGGCAGCGTAAGCATCACTTACACAAACAATAGCCCTAATGCCCTTCATTACGTTTGGCTCCAACTCGATCAGAATAGATTTAGCGACAGCTCCAGAAGCGCACTTACCTCTCCCCCGGATTTATCTTCAAAGAAAGGATTCAACGGAGGTGATAAAATATATTCCGTAGATATTAAATTGAACGGCAGAAGCTTTAAACCGGATTATCTGATCACCGATACAAGAATGCAGATAAGACTGCCTGAAGAGCTCAAGCCCAAAGGAGGAAAGCTTATTATCGATATAAAATATTCCTTCACGGTTCCCCCGGAAAATTTAGGACGCTCCGGCTGGATGAATACGGAGAACGGCAAGCTCTTCGATGTTGCTCAATGGTATCCGAGAATGGAAGTTTATGATGATCTGATCGGCTGGAATTCCCTGCCCTTCCTCGGCGCTGGAGAGTTTTATTGTGAATACGGAAACTTTGATTATACCGTAAACGTCCCCTGGTACATGATAGTAGCAGGTTCCGGCGAACTCGTTAATCCGCAGCAGACTCTTACTAAGACAGAAATTGATAGACTTAAGCTTGCACATCAAAGCGATAAGACCGTATTTATAATTAAGCCTAACGAAGTTGCAAAAACTTCGACAAGACCCGTTCACAGCGGAAGGGTAACCTGGCATTTCAAAATGGAAAATACTCGCGATGTATCCTGGGCGGCTTCAAAGGCATTTATATGGGATGCTGCAAGAATCGATCTCCCAAGCGGAAAAAAATCTTTGGCTATGTCTGTTTACCCTGTAGAGAGTTCTGGTGACAGCGCCTGGGGACGGTCAACCGAGTATCTAAAGCGAAGCGTTGAGATTTTTTCTAAGCATTGGTTCGAATATCCTTATCCTAACGCTGTAAACGTAGGAGGACCGGTCGGAGGAATGGAATATCCCGGTATAGTCTTTTGCTACTGGAAAGCAAAAGGAAAAAATTTATGGATGGTGACCAACCATGAAATAGGACATAACTGGTTCCCGATGATTGTCGGCTCCGATGAACGGGAAAACGCGTGGATGGACGAGGGCTTTAATACTTTTATCGATGTCCTTAGCTTTAAGGATTTTAATAACGGCGAGTACTACCCTAAGCGCGACGGCGAATACGCTCCCAAAGGCGGCGACCCCGCAAGGGAAATTGTCGGCTACCTTACAAACCCCGCTAGCCAGCCGATAATGACCTATGCCGATAATATACCCGGTCGATATACACATACTTTGGAATACTATAAAACCGCATTGGGGTTGGTTATGCTTAGAAACCTGGTGCTCGGTCATAAGAGATTTGATTTTGCATTTCAAACCTACATTAGGCGCTGGGCATATAAGCATCCTTCTCCTGCAGATTTCTTTAGAACTATGAATGACGCCTCTGGAGAGGATTTAAATTGGTTCTGGAAGGAATGGTTTGTTAAAAAATGGACCCTGGATCAGGCAGTACGGAGTGTGAAATATATTGACGGCGACCCGTCAAAGGGCTCTTTGATAACTATCTCGAACAACAATATGATGGTAATGCCTGCCGTCGTTCAGATAAATGAATCGAACGGGAATACAGGTCGGGTCAACCTGCCGGTGGAAATTTGGCTGCGTTCGGGAGAATGGACTTTCAAATATAATTCCACAAGTATTATTCGCTCGGTAATAATTGATCCCGATAAAGCGCTGCCTGATGTTAAACTGGATAATAATATTTGGATGTCCGGTACAGGTAATGAATAGTTTTTTTGATCTACCGCTGACACTGCTGCGGATTATTTTCTATTTTACGGAATAACGGGCTGCCCCTCTTGACCGCCCGTTACTGCTTTATTTCAGCATTCCGGTTATTGATAATTTTTTTGTTAAGACAATTCATAGGATCTGATATGAAACTAAAAATTTTCATCTTCGCATTTTTAATCCTTCAATGCTTCTCGCTATCTTATTCGCAGGAAAAGAGCAGCTATAATTCTAACCAGACTTTCGATCCTAATTTTTTAAGCTCGCCCGGCACGGTATATAGAAGCGGGAGCGGAGCGCCGGGTCCCGCTTACTGGACCAACGAAGCCGATTATGTAATACATGCTTCCCTTGATACAGCAGATAAAGAAATTACGGGCGACGTTCTAATTACTTATACGAATAACAGCCCGGATAAATTGAATTACCTGTGGCTCCAGTTAGACCAGAATATTTTCAAGAAGGACTCGCGGGGCGCAAAGACTACCCCGGTTAACGGCTATAGATTCGGCGGGCAGAGCTACACAAACGGATACCGGCTTAAATCCGTTAAGCTTATTCAAGACGGCAATACTTCCTCTGCAGATTATCTTGTAACAGATACACGTATGCAGGTTAAGCTTCCACACCCTATGGAGCCTAAAGGAAGCAAGGTACAACTGGAGATCGCTTACAGCTTTACAGTTCCATCTCACGGTGCAGATA
>JBJKRP010000123.1:0-15163 GCA_046704565.1 Ignavibacteriaceae bacterium
AGCGGAGGCTCTGCCGCAGCAGTCGCTGCACACCTTTGCGATGCCGCCTTAGGGACCGATACAGGCGGTTCTATCAGGCAGCCTGCTTGCTTCTGCGGCGTTTACGGTTTAAAGCCTACTTACGGAAGAGTTTCACGTTACGGCTTAACAGCCTTTGCTTCTTCTTTCGATTCAATAGGACCTTTTGCAAATTGCACTGAAGATGCCGCCGCCGTTATTGAAGTAATATCAGGCTGGGACGCCAATGATTCAACCTCACGCAAACAAACCGTTCCCTCTCTTAACAATTTAAGCCTTGACGGGAAAAAGCTAAGGCTCGGCTACGCCAAAGAATATTTCGGCGAAGGTCTGGACTCTGAGATCAAAGCTTCGATAGAAAATATTTTTGATAAGTTGAAGAAGCAGGGCTTTGAGATTGTCGAAATCAATCTGCCGCACAACGAGTACACAATTGCCGCGTACTATATTTTAACTACTGCAGAAGCATCGTCAAACCTGGCAAGGTACGACGGCGCCCGGTACGGCTTCAGGTCTCAGGATAGTTCTTCCCTGCTTGATATGTACAAGTCCTCCCGTTCTGAAGGTTTCGGCTCCGAGGTAAAAAGGCGCATCATGCTGGGAACTTATGTTCTGTCGGCAGGATATTACGATGCTTATTACCGCAAGGCACAGAAGGTAAGAAGAATTATCAAGCAGGACTTTGATGAGGCATTTAAGAATGTTGATATTATTCTTACCCCTACCTCGCCAACCACAGCTTTCAAGATCGGAGAGAAAACAACCGATCCCCTGGAGATGTATTTAAGCGATATTTACACTACCTCAGCAAACTTAGCCGGCATTCCCGGCATCAACATACCGGCAGCTAAGAGCTCGAAAGGCTTGCCGATAGGAATGCAGCTTCTTGCTAACCAGTTTAATGAACTCAATCTTCTTAAGATGAGCTATTATATTCAGCAGGATGTTTTATAAAATATCCGGGTAATAGGATAATTTACTATGTCCCTTTATCTCTGTTATTATTTTGATTTACGGTTTGGAAAACAGAACATCAATGCCTCTATTTTCCGGCATCATAGCTAACAGCACTCTGCTAACAATCTTCCCTTCTCTCTTCAAGCACCATTTATTCTCGCTCGGCATTTTGTCAACGTCTATATCCAGCTCTTTATTATTTATTGCCGATAGTTTGTTAAATATATCCCTGTTCTCCTGCGGGTCTTTTTTAGCTATCAATATTGTTACGGAACTAAGATTATCATTCTCAAATATTGCTACCAGACCAAGAGTCTCGAAATTATTATATTTTCCCCCGGTAAATTCATACGCCTTTTTTGATTTAACATAAGCGTTTAGTCCTATTTCTTTGGGATCGCTTAGCTTATATTTTTCCATAAGAATATTCCTGACAGTTGAATAATTCATTCCCCATTTTAAACCTGCAAACAACTGCTGTGTTTCAATATTCGGATACACCTTTGGATTAGGTTCACTCCAGGCTGTAAGTGCCAGCAGCATTGAGACTAAAAATATTTTTTTCATTCTTCCCTCGCCAACTATTTTTATTACTGCTAACACGGCGCCCCGCCTGAACCGGCGGCTTAAACGCATAGTCAGCTTATTTTATTGTTTGACCTTATTGTTCTTTGCATCGTTAATCTTGTTATAAAATATTGAGATGCAACAAGCCCGGTACCACCTGCAATAATTACCGTAAGCACCATAGCTTGGAAAATTTCAAAGTCTAATCCCAGCATTCCTTTTATATTTTCACCTATTCCTTTATCCGCAATAGCAATATATCCTGATGATAAGCATATCACTATCATTACCGCAGATGTAAAATACGATACCTGCTTAATAATTACCGGATGCATTTCAGGCTTAACATTCTTAAAGCATATCCTTTTACCAAAGTAGTACCCGCCAACCATTCCAAGAAAAACATTGAATACCGGGAAGCCCATAAAAAATCCATATAACCCTATATTGTAAACAAGATAAACTAAAATAATAAACCATAAGCCAAGTTCATATCTTTTATTGATCCATTTCTTTAAATACTTAGCATCTATTATTGAACCGAGTAATATCCCGGAACTCAAGTAAATAAACGCCCTGCTTTCATCTTTATCTATATAAAACCATAGAACCGTTGATAATAATCCTAAAATAAAAGGGAAAACAAATCCAATTAAAGCCCCGAAAAATATCTTGTCCTTATTTGCCATTTATTAGATTATCCTTTCTTTCATAGAATTTAACCGGTATATCAGCTTTAGCTACAGGTTAAAGATCCATGGCTGACTCTGAAAGAGTCATATCTTCAAGACCGGGGTAACACCCCGGTTAATTATATAACAAATTTCGTTGCGAACTCTGTAAGAGTGAGATAATATCCTTCTATTATTTTTCTCTTTCAGAGAAATATTCTCACTCATTTGATTACTTACCGTGGGCGCTGCCCACGGCTGATTTATCTTTCCACTTCGTGGAAAAATAAACATTACTTAAATCGCCTATGCATATGGAATTTTTTCAAGATAATAATTTAATGTTGTCTGTTCTCTCAGTTAGTCACCTCTTCTTTACCTGCCGATAGGCAGGTCTTCCTAAGAGAAGAGGTCGGGAGATGAGTTCTCTGACTCTGAAAGAGTAAAATCTTTCCAGACCGGGGTAACACCCCGGTTAATCAAACAACAAATCTCGTATAGAACTCTGAAAGAGTGATATAATTTAATCCCACACATACATTTCATTGTAATCAATTCCATAGGATTTTAAGAATAAACGAAATTCATCCTGAAAAGTTTTCTTTTTATGATGCTCTTCCTGATTTAAAATATATGCTTTAATCCGGTTCGTCTCTGATTTTCCTATTGAAAATGCGCCGTATCCATTCTGCCACTCAAATTTTGATAGCATTCTTCCCTTCGTCTTTATCCATTTTGATGAGTTTCGCTTTATATCTCCCACTACCTTTGCTATTGAGTACTTGCGGGAAAGCTTGCACAGTATATGTACATGGTCAAAGCTTCCTCCAACTACAATAACAGGGCTGTCAAGTTTATTTAATGTGCCGCCTAAATAAGCATGTAATTCATTTAGCAGAATTTTATCTGTAATGAACGGATAGCGGTTCTTCGTTGAAAATACTATATGTATCAGAATTTTTGCTAATGATTGCGCCATGATAAATTCCTTTTATTATTTTTCTCTTTCAGAGAAATATTCTCATTCGTTTGTTCTTTAACCTTGGGCGTTGCCCAAGGCTGGGTTATCTTTCCACTTCGTGGAAATGTGAATTCATTTATTTTTCCGACTTGCTTGCAGCAGACAAGTTCGTGGTAATCTATATTTCTTTTCTTTTGACTCTGAAAGAGTCACATCTTCCAGACCGGGGTAACACCCCGGTCAATCAAACAACAAATCCCGTATCGAACTCTGTAAGAGTAAAATAATATTTCACCTTTAATTTTTCTATTTCTCTTTCATCACCTCGATTTCGTAAGGATGCATTGAGCCTTCAGTAATAACTGCAGGCTTCATTTTATATCTTGCCGATAAATTATATTTTCTTTTTTGCTACTTTAATCTTTCACCTATTTAAGAGATAAATCGCTATTTCAATAAGATTAGTTTTCTAGTCTCTGAAAAGTTTCCCGCTTGCATTCTATAAAAGTAAATTCCGCTGGTAAATTTGCTCCCGTCAAATTCAACTTTATAATTTCCGCTGAGCTTACTTCCATTTACTAATGTTTGTACTTCCTTCCCTAAAATATTATAGACTTTTATCGTAACAAAGCTCGATTTAGGAATGGAAAAGCTTATAGTTGTTGAGGGATTAAATGGATTAGGGTAATTTTGCGAAAGCCTGAATTGCTGCGGCTGTCCTTTTGATTCTTTTTCCACCGCCGTGACCATTTCGGAGATGGGTCTTACCCATATAGAGCCGTACCCGTTTGTCCCGGCGAACATATCTTTGTTAATCACCATAAGAGAATATACCGGCGAGTGAGCCATTCCCGGCTCTACTGAAACCCAACTGTTCCCTTCGTCTGTTGAAAGAAAGACACCTGCAAACCTTGTCCCGGCAAATACATTATTACCGAAAACAGCGAGATTGTAAATATTAAGATCATCAAGACCATTATTAACCGCATTCCAATTAGCACCGCCGTTTGTTGAAAGAAATATCCCTCCGCCTTCGGTTCCTGCATATATATTTGTATCAATAACCGCAATTGATTGCACTATATTATTAGGGGATACCAAACCTATCGGAGTCCAGGTTACACCACTGTCAGTTGAAATATAGACTCCACCACCGGCATCGCCCGCATAAATTCTATTGTTGTATTCTTTAAGGCTCCAGATGCTCAAATTTGTTAGTCCATTATTGGATGCTTTCCAATTCAGACCATCATCCTGTGAAATAAAAATACCCGTATACGTTCCTACAAGAAGATTTTGACCAACAACAGCCAAACAATAAATAGTAGTGTCTGTCAGTCCTCTATTTGACCATGTTTTACTTTTACAATTGTAAACAAAGAGACCATTTCCTGATGTTCCTACAAAAATATTTGAATCATTTGCTGCTAAGGACGAAATATTGTATATGTTATTCCCCTTGTTCAAGCGCGCCCAGGTGGCGCCGTAATCTGAAGAAGCGAATAATCCGCTGGACCATGTAGCCGCGTAAATATTTGAACCATCAGCGGCAAATGCATGGACTTCAGTTGCCGATAAGCCCGCGTCGCTTTCAGTCCAACTTGTACCGTAATTTTCTGATACAAAGACTCCCATCTCTGTAGCTGCGAATAAATATTTATTGTATCTCAATACTGCGGGAACCCATGTAACGTTTAAGCCTGAATTTGCTTTAGACCAGCTCACGCCTTTATCAATAGACTTAAAAACGCCTTTGCCATTGGTACCCGCAATAAGTATTGTATCGCCGGTTTCATTTATACAAGTTGTAAAAGAATAGACGTAAGCAGAAAATCCTTCAATTGAGCTGGCAATCCAGTTTCCACCGCTATTAGTTGAATAAATAACTTCTCCCTTGCTTGTCCCGGCATATATATATGAGCCGAGCGTCATAACAGCATTATAGCCGGTATTCGTTAATCCTGTATTAACTTCAGTCCAGTTTGCCCCGTTATTTGTTGAACGGAAGATGCCGTCGTCTGTACACGCATAAAGATTTGAATCCATCTGAGCAAATGCTCGAACGTATAAGTTTGTTAAACCGGAATTAACTTCGGACCAGCTTGCGCCGTTATTAGTAGTCAATAAAATTCCCCCACCGAGAGTACCGGCAAATACATCAGTCCCTTTTACAAAGATAGTCCATATACTACTTGTAAATTGAGAACTCGGTGGTGTCCAGCTTTTGCCGTTATCGTAAGAACAAAACATTCCATCCCAGGTGCCAGCATAAAGATTTGTCCCATCAACAGCAAGAGCTGTTATATTAAGGCTTGTCAATCCTGAATTAGAAGGCACCCAATTTACCCCGCCGTCCATAGACGTATATACTCCTGACCCGTATGTTCCGGCAAAAATATTTGAATCATTACATCCCAAAGAAGTAATTAGTCCTCCTGCCGGTAAACTGATTTGCTTCCATTGTGAATAGGCTGCGGCTGATAATAGCATTGTAAGAATAACCGCAACAAATATCTTTTTCATAATTTAGATTTCTCCACATTTTTTGTATAAAATTATTTTCATTTCGCTTTTCCCATATCTTAAATTTATTCCCTTCTAATATGTTAGTAATCATATTAGGCAAAGTATAGTATCAACTTTGCATGCCAAAAGTTTCAATTCAATATTTCACTACTACGGCGTTTTTAATTCTCTCACGCAAGTTCTCCCAAATCATCCCTATCCCTAAGCTCAATCATAGTATCAAACTTTTCTCATTAAAAACTTAACTAATTAATTTATTCGAACAAACAAAAATATTTTATAAAACGTAAATCCTGGTTTACCATGCAAGAACCTTCAATCCAATATTTCACACCTAAAGGCGTTCATTTACCTTTTTATAAACTGCTCATCAACTCCGGCAGGAGTGGAATGTTATTAAAACATCTAACATCCTAAAACTCAAACTCCTTTAGGAGTGAAATATTATTTATCTCATTTATACAAACTAAAGTCCGTATACTGCCACCCGCCGCGACAAGCGAAGCGAGTCGCCCCCAAAAACCTCTCCTTCGGTGACTGAGCTTGTCGAAGTCAAGGAGAGGTCTCCGTCGAAGACGGAGGGTAAGGTCTTACGCTGTACTCCCGGTCGCTTCGATAAAATTCCTCGAAGACTCGGAATCACTCAGCGACCTTGCATACTAAGCTACCGACATTACTCTGCCGCTTTGCTTACAATGCAAGGTCATCGAGTATTTCTCTCCCGGCTTAACCGGGAGAGAAATGTATCGAGATGACCGACCACCTACTGTGCCGGCGGCGCAGGCGGATTATCAACGCCTCCCTCGCTTCCGCCTCTTCCGCCTGCAATCGGCTCAAACTCAACAAGTATCTCCGGCTTGCCGGCAAAGCAAGTCTTTGCAAAGTTCCGGATTTTGAAAATTATGTTATCAAGTACCTTATACGCCTGGTTGCGGAGTATAGTCGCGGCTTTCTGCGCCTTCTTGGCATTTTCCTGTTCGGTATCAACGGCTTCAATATCCGCCCTGCCGGAGCCAAGCCCGTCAATCATTACCTGCGTAAAGCCGTTCTTTAAAAAGACCGCCTTGCGCTCATCAACCAGCTTGTACTGTACATCGCACAATGAACAAACCCTCTTAGATGACTTAGGTACATCCTCTCCCACTCTAAAAAGCTTTAACTGTTCAGGGTCCTTGCCGTAAGCGCTCTTTGCCGCAGTCTTAACCTGCTTGCAAAGCAGACGCTTTGACTCGACCGTTGTATCCTGTAAAGTGGTTAATTCCGAGACCCTTGCAACTGCCTTATCCTGACCCGAAGCCTTATTAACAAGGTCCTGTCTGGCATCCTTTAGTTGCTGCTGCATTTGCTCATCAAAGCCGTTCTCTACCATTTTGGCTTTATTAGTTGTTACAGCCTTATCTACCTGATTTGCATTCTGCAAAATCTCATCTGTCTTTTTATCCATAATGTTCCTCCAAATTTTTTTTGTTGAATATATTTGTTCATAACATATTCCCGGTAAAATCCGGGCTGCCTTATCGGGCTGTTGTCCAGCCGCAAAACTGCCGGGCTCTTAACTAATGTTGTTATATTTTAGGATATTTTACCCGGCATAGGCATTTTCATAGATTTTTAGATGTTTTATGCATTTTTTGTTTCCTGCAGCCCATTTAAAACTTCCTGCAATGCATTTGAAATTTCCTGCATGTGATTTGAAGTTTCCGTCAACTCATCCGAAACTGCCTGCGGACTGTTAAAAATTTCCTACGACTCTATTCAAACTTCCTGCAGAATGTTAGAAGTTTCCTGCGGATCATTTGCAGCTTCCTTTGGACCTTTAGAAACTTCCCGCAAAAGGTTTGAAAGTATCTGCGGTTCATTTAAAAATTCCTGCAGTCTGTTCAAATCTTCCTGCGATTCATTTATAACATCCGGCAGAGGGTTTGATACTCCCTGCAGAACATTTAAAACTTTCCGCAAAGCATTTCAAGCACCCGTTATGGAATTAGAAATATTCATTGGTTATCTAAAAACTAATTTCAATACTTCAAAGAACAGAAAATAAAGTATCTGGAATTTTAATCGGTCTGAGGTTGACCGTCTGGTAGAATATAAATTTATCTTAAAACGTTTTCCCGGTTATTATCCCTCAGTTGAACAAGAACTAATTGCTCCTAAAACAGGCATATCAAATTATAATTATTAAAGCATGCAATTAGTTCTTTAGCTAATCGAATTTATTGTTGCAGCAGGTAAAAACTAAGTGAATAAACATTTCCCGTACCCTTTCACTTTTATTGTCGGGGTAAAAATGGAGAATAAAATATTTAAAATCAAGAACTCTTCATACTCTGAAAGATGTATTGTAGTGATGGTGTTTTTCGCGGATTATCCGGCATGGCTGCCGCAACGCTCTGCAGAGGTCACCATATTCGAAAGATAAAATCTTTCACAGCCGGAAGAAGTCTCAGCAGGATAAATAACAGTCTGATTACTTCTTACTACTTGTCCTATTCGCTCATCTTTATTATAGAAAGGTTGTCGTTAAGCTCTTTTAAATGGATGGAATTTGGATCGACTGCGGATAAGGTACTAATAACCGACTTCATCTCATCAATATTCTTTTCCGCCTTCTGTATAATTTCCTCGTGCACGCCGGCATCTTTCATATCGAGTATAAGAAGCTGCATCGATGAAGCCGAGTTCTGCAGGATATCCTGTATGGTTCGCATAGTTGCAATAAAGATTTGCCTCCTCTCTTCGTTTACCCTTTTCTTAACATTTATAGTATGCTGCCAGTAAGCAAAAAGACCAATAAAAAAAAGCGGGACGATCCAGAAGAAATTCTTTGCAGCAAGATACTGCATAAAGTCAAGCAGCGGGTACACCCCAGTTAAAATATTAATTACCACGATAGCTAAAAATATAATCAAAAAGGCTATAAACAGCCTCGTTTTGTTTTTTAAGATTTTCATATTATAAATTTCACTCTTCTTTCTATGAAGGGTTAGCCCGGTTTATTGAATTGGTATTTAAAAAATTACTCATTGCATTAGACCTTGAGTAGACATGAAATACTCAAAGGAATTCCTTACAAAAAAAATATTTATAGCATTAGCCGAAGCCTGCGCAAATAAGCTTTCGGTTTAGAGTACCGGATAGCTTGAAACAAAAAACATCAAGCATTATGGCACAAAAATAGAATTGCAAATCCCATCCGGTTAATGATTTTACGTCTTAAGAAGTAACTGCAGCCAAATTTAATTAAAATATTTTTCAATAAATAGTGACGGTGTAAAAACTATATGCTGGCATTCCGGCGTTGTTATCCAAAGCAAATACTTCCTCTTGCCTTTCCTTCCCGGAGAGTTATGATCCCTTCCGGCATCGCCGCACCGCGCAAAATAGAAGATCGGCAGCAGAGCGGCTTAATTTATTTAGCTTATGTTCCACTCTGCTAAACTAGAACATAAAGCCGCCGAACATAACACTGATCCCCTGCAGCTTCGATTCCCTAAAGTCATCCGGGAATAAAGTAGAAGTGTAATATTCTATATCGACATGGTCGGCAATGTAATTAAAAATCCTATCCGAAGTATAAGCCTTAAGGAGTGTGAGGATTCCCCTGGCTCTAATACCAAACCCGTAAGACTTTTCCTGGTAATAGCCGGTGCCGTCAAAGCGCCCAATCATAAATTCCACCGTCTCGAAAATACTGAAGTCGTGTCCCTTATGGACTACAACGTTGTTGTCTCCTTTAAGCTGGATTAGGTTCTTCCCGACATTTATATCGCCGAAACCTCCCTGGTATGATACGGCAAAAGTATTTGGATCTCTTGTAATTAAATAATCATCCGCTTCCGCGATGAAATCATATTCAAAAGCCTTTAAAGTAGAATTGTTAAGCTTAAGATCTATCCCGGCTGATAATGTATAGCCTAATCTTGCCGTCCGTGGTATCGGATCTTTCTGGGCAGGGTCTATATAATAAATCTCCTTCCCTATATTCAGTTGTGAATATCCCATCGAGACGTTTAAGTAGGGCACCGCCGGAATTTCTTTAAGAAGATTTAGTTGAAGACCTGGCTCGATAAGTTTGGTTACAGGAACAGTCATCAATAACCCGTAATCCATCGAAGAGACATCCGCCTCATATACTTTACTTCCGTTTGAAGAATAGGCTGCCAGAAGAGAACGCGTGGACTTGTAAGATAATCCCGCATTTATTTGGATATAATAATCCAGTCCGACTCCGAATCCGTAATCGTCATATTCATCATAGGAATCATTGAGTGCAGGGTTGGCATTTAAGCTGCCGTAATCCATCTTTGAATGAATATAGCCGAAGCCGGCGCTTAGCTTTAAGCCGTTTAGCAGCTTTTCAAAGTTATACCCGAAATTAAAAGAAGAATTTTTATACGTTCCCTTAAAAATATCAGGCATCCAGTGTCCGTTTGATGGATCAACCTGGTAGGATAAATTTTCAGTCTGACTCATATATCCGAGCATCGCGGGATTGTAATAAAATCCGTAAGGACCATCATTAGGAAAAGAAACACCCACCATTCCAAGCCCGTTTAGCCTCGGGGAAGGATTTAAAGTCAAAACTTGTAAAGCAGCCCCAACCTGTGGAAAAGAATTCTGAATAAATACAAACAAGAAAAATAACGCTGCAAAAACACGGAAAGATTTCATAATGCGCTCCCGCAATTAGTTAAACTATTTTTTCAACACAACAAATCTAAAGAATAGCATTTTAATTATTCAAGTCTAATTCAGCCGGAGATGAAATTTTACCCTTTTCAACTTTACCCGAGCCATCTATCATAGTATGCCTCCTTTTAATTAAATTCCCGTATAATCTGTTTTTGATTTTTTTTAGGTTCGTAATTAAAATAATATAAAGAAAGAAAGTTATGAGAAAGAGAGCCACCGTTTTTTCTTTTACCGCAATTTATTTAATCTTTGCCGCGGCATTTCTTCAAGCACAGCAGAGGTTTTATATCAATCTTAATAACAGGGATGCAAAAGTCTTTACCGTAGAGCTGAAGCCTGATAAGCTTACTCTTAAGAATAATATTTACCAGTTTGCAGCAACCGCGCCTGGCACTTACCAGACGATGGACATCGGCAGATACGTAAAATCATTTAAGGCTTATGATGCTGATGGAAACGAGATTAAAACAGATCATATATCGGTTAACCAATGGCTGCTTTCTACACCTGAAAAAATAAATAAGATAGTTTACCGGATCTCAGACACGTGGAATACAAAAGTTGATTCCAATTATATCTACCAGATGTGCGGCTCCGCCATCGAGCCGAATGATGTACTAATAAACGGGCAGTGCGTGTTCGGCTATTTCCACGGGATGCAGTCGTATCCGATTAAAGTAAAAATAGACTACCCGCAAGACTGGGTTGCAGGTACCGCCCTGCCGCTTGACAAAGACGGTTATTATGATGCCGATACATTCGACAGGATTGTAGACTCACCGATACTTCTCGGTAAGTTGACCGAAGCATCATTAGATGTCGGCAAAACAAAGATTGATGTTTATACATATTCTAAGACCGGGATGATAAAGTCCGTAGAGATGGTAAATCTTCTTAAAGACATTTTAGCAGCAGAAAGCGATTTTATGGAAGGGCTGCCGGTAAGCCATTATACTTTTCTTTTCCACTTCGAAGATATGTCCGTAGGCGCGTGGGAACATTCTTACAGCTCAGAATATATTTACCAGGAGCTTCCGCTAGCAACTCTGAGAAATGACATAAGGTCTGTTGTAGCCCATGAGTTTTTCCACATCCTCACGCCTCTTACAATCCACAGCGAGCTGGTTGCAAAGTTTAATTTCGTTAAGCCTGTCATGTCTCAACATCTTTGGTTCTATGAAGGAGTAACCGAATGGGCTGCACACATCCTTCAGCTTCGCGATCACTTGATTACACTCGACCAATACCTGAACGTTCTTCATGACAAGCTGACTGCAAACGATGCATACAGACAGGATCTAAGCTTAACCGACCTCGGCATTCACTGTACAGAGATGCAGGACCAGTATCCCAACATCTACATGAAGGGCGCAATCGTAGCCGGTCTGCTTGATATTAAGCTTCTTCAACTGTCTCACGGCAAAAGAGGACTGCGCGAGGTTATCCACCAGCTTTCCAAAATGTACGGACCGGATAAGCCTTTCAGCGAAAAGAATTTCTTTGCGGATTTTACCAGGCTTACTTATCCTGAGATCGGAGACTTTTTCAATAAATACATAGAGCATGCGGATAAGCTACCGGTTAAGGAATATTATGCGCTGCTCGGAATAAATTATACCGAATTAGAAGGCTACGACTCAAGCAAAGTATCACTTGGACTTCAGTTGGGGTTCAAGGATAACCGGTTAGTTGTTAATTCTGTTAGTGCCGATTCTTATAATAAAGGAATATTTAAGCCGGGCGATATTCTCTATAAATTTGAAGGCGACGAAATTACCCTCGCAAGCTTACAGAAAATGTATGCGAAGATTAAGAATATGAAAATGGGCGAAGAATTGAATATTACCGTTCTCCGCGACGGCAAAGAAGTGCCTCTTACGGCAAAGGTGACCGCCCGCGCAATAAAGCACGTCTTTTCAATAAATAATAGTGCTTCGCCCGAAGAGATTCAATTTAGAAATGCCTGGCTGAAAAACCTGTAGAAGAATTCAGTCCTCAAGTTCCTGGCAGGAATAGCCGTTGGCATTGAAGAGAAGGACTAATGAGTCGTTTAGGTTCTCATTAGTCTCAACCCGGAATATTCTGTCGCTGTCTTCCAGGTCAAAGTTCCATCTGCCTTCTCTTACAATATCGTCAATATACGGCTGAAGCTTTGAAATATCGCCATTATTATTTACCGAAGTCTTAAAGACCAATACATCCATTGCACTACCTCGTCAGTTTAAAATTTGTATATACTATATGACGATTAAGCCTGAAAAATATTTTAAATCCTTCAGTTGTCCTTTAGTAAAATTATATAAGCTGACTTTTTGCCAATCCTTTTATTCCATTCCTTCATACTGAAAGCGGTTTCAATATTTGTATAATTAAATTTGCTTAATTCGGAGAGGGGCATTATATTTCGTCGGTTAACGAAATGAATTATGGTAGAGGATAATCTAAAAATATTTAAAGCCCTGTCTGACCCGAACAGATTAAGGATACTAAAGGCTCTTCAATCCAGGATATTATGCGTATGCGAAATAAGAGAACTGCTCGGTCTTGCAAACTCAACAGTCTCAAAACATCTCAGCATTCTTAAAGAGGCTGGTTTCATACTCGAAGAAAAGAACGGCAAATGGGTCAACTATATGATAAACTCCAAGCCGGGCGATCCGCGGATATCTTCAATAATGTCCTCTCTGGATTACTGGATTGCCGACGAAAAGACAATAATAGACGATAAGAAGAAGATAAAAGACCTTGACCGCAATTTAATCTGCTGCGGCTAATTTTTTTTGCTTAAACATTTCGATTTTTGGCGAAATGAAATCTATTCTTAATGAAGGAGATCGAATGGAAAAAATAAAAGTCCTCTTTGTTTGTGTGCATAACAGCGCAAGGAGCCAGATGGCTGAAGCATTCTTAAAACAACTCGCGGGAGATATGTTTGAACCGGAGAGTGCAGGCATTGAGCCCGGAAGCTTAAATCCTGTTGTAGTAGATGCAATGAAAGAAATTGGGATTGATATATCCGGGAACGGCACTAAAAGTGTTTTTGATTTTTTTAAGAAAGGTAAGATGTTTTCTTACGTAATTACAGTCTGCGACAAGACGACAGCAGAGAGATGTCCAATCTTTCCCGGCGCAGTTACGAGAATAAACTGGAGCTTTGAGGATCCGTCACGGTTAGAAGGGACTTATGAAGAAAAGCTTTCCGGTACTAGAAGGATACGTGACGAGATAAAAAAACAAATCGAAAAGTTTATCGAGGAAAGAAATGATAAATAATAACAGAAGAGATAGACTATCTTTCATCGATAAATACTTAACTCTTTGGATTTTTATTGTAATTTTATCCGGTGTTGCCGCAGGCTCGTTATTTCCAGGTATTGCGGGGTTCTGGAATTCATTAAGCAGCGGGACGACTAACATTCCTATTGCCGCGGGATTAATTCTTATGATGTATCCCCCGCTTGCAAAAGTAAAATACGAACAGCTTGGGAAAGTTTTCCAAAATAAAAAAATTCTCGGCATTTCATTATTTCAAAATTGGCTTATAGGTCCGGTACTAATGTTTCTTCTCGCCGTAATCTTCCTCCGCGGCTATCCGGACTATATGGCAGGTTTAATAATGATCGGCTTGGCAAGATGCATTGCTATGGTTATTGTCTGGAATGAGCTTGCAAAAGGAAACACCGAATATGCCGCCGGACTTGTTGCCTTCAACTCTTTGTTCCAGGTTTTCTTTTATTCGTTTTATGCTTTTGTATTTCTAACGGTGCTTCCTTCCCTGCTTGGTTTAAAGGCTTTCAATGTAAACGTAACAATATCTCAAATAGCCGAAAGTGTTTTTGTTTACCTTGGCATTCCGTTCGCTGCCGGAATTATCAGCAGGTTTTCTCTTCTAAAGATTAAAGGCAAAGATTGGTACGAAAGATATTTCATCCCGAAGATAAGCCCCGTTACTCTTATCGCTCTCCTGTTTACCATTTTCGTAATGTTTTCGTTAAAAGGGAAATTGATTACACAAATTCCGGTTGACGTATTAAGGATTGCACTGCCGCTGGTTCTTTACTTCCTAATTATGTTCTTCATTTCCTTCTGGCTGGGAAAGCGGATGGGTGCGGATTACAGTCAGACGGCAACTCTCTCATTCACTGCCGCAAGCAACAATTTCGAATTAGCTATTGCCGTTTCAATAGCTGTATTCGGCATAAATTCCGGCGAGGCTTTTGCGGCGGTAATCGGTCCGCTGGTAGAAGTTCCAGTATTAATTTCATTGGTAAATGTTTCATTATATATGAAAAGAAAATTCTTCAAAAAAGAAGAAGTAAGAAATCTAAATATCATTAATTAAAAGAAAGGGATTAAAATGAGCTCTGATAATATGAAAGAAATCGTAAAAGAAAAGTACGGACAGATAGCTTCTCAAAGCAATAAATGCTGCTGCGGAAGCTCTAAGATTGTCGGCTACACTATTCTTCAGGATGAATACAAAGACACCGAAGGATACGTAAAAGAAGCCGACTTAGGGTTAGGCTGCGGTATGCCTACGGAATTTGCCGCTGTTAAAGAAGGCGATACCGTCGTTGATTTAGGCTCCGGTGCAGGCAATGATGTTTTTGTTGCAAGAGCTATCGTAGGTGAAAAGGGAAAAGTTATCGGCATAGACTTTACTCCCGAAATGCTCGAGAAGGCGGAAAGTAATAAGCAGAAGCTCGGATATTCAAATGTTGAATTCAAACAAGGAGAAATTGAAGACATACCAATTGAAGACTCATCA
>JBJKRP010000124.1:0-7334 GCA_046704565.1 Ignavibacteriaceae bacterium
CTGTTATACCGGGTGACCTGAAAAACCCGGTACAACTGATGCAGTATGCCGAGGGAAAAGGCTTTCACAATTACCGCGAGTTTGAAAAGGTATATGATCTCGGATTCCCGGATATCTATATTTACAACGAAGCAGTAACAAAGGGATTCAAATCCTCCAGCGATTTTTACCTTGCTGTTCAAGAAGGTTTCAGCGACTCAAGAGAATTTGAAGATGCTAAAAAGCAGTCGATACAAACAAAGGAGGAATATGACAATTACAAATATTTTAAGTACAACGGACAAAAAGGTCTTTCCTGCGACGAGTTCCTGCTTTATGATATAATAAGGCAGGAGGAGAACGGTTCGGTAATCCCGCTGAATGAGCTAAAGAAAAGGCTTAATACTGAACAGGAGAAATATAAGATTGGATTCCCGAACATCGGAGAGACTCAAAAGGATAAGGAGCTAAAGGTAATACCTCTCTGGTTTTCTCAAAAGCTCGGTAAGGATGAGAGCATAAAAATGTTTTTGCTCGAGAGCGAAGATGTAAAGAAGAACGGCTTCTTCGATGAAGATAAGGAGACTTTCGAGGTCTTCCGCGTATCGAAGGCAAAGGTTTATATAGATGCAAGCAATGTAACAAGACACAGCAATAAGGAACCGAATAAGAACGCCAGGTTTCAAAACCTGAAGCTGATGGTTGATGAGCTTAAGTCCAAAGGATTTTCAAACATAGTTGCAATTGCCGACGCTTCTCTCAGACATCATACATCTGATTACAGCGTGCTGGGTCAGCTTAAGCATGAGATAGAATATTACGAAGTTCCCTCACATACAACAGCGGATGAATTCTTAATTGAAAATGCAAGGAAAGAGAGGTGCCTTATAATCTCCAACGATACATTCAGCGACTGGAAGAAAAAGGACAAGTGGATCGCCAACAATATGGATTACATACGTAACCCGTTTTTAATAGTAGAAAATAAGGTAACCATGCCGGCGCTAAAGGCAAAGCTGAACGGAGATAAATAATATTACTCCGGCTACTCGTAAAAATTCTTATCCCATTTATGAACTTTTAGCTCTTCAAGCATCCTGGGAGAGAGCGGTCCCTTATTTATACTTGCAATGTTTGCCGCCAGGTTTTTCTCTTTACGCATGCCGGGTATTACGGATGTAACTGCATCGAAGCTTACTATAAATCTCAGAGCTGCCTCTGCCAGGGAGCCGGCTTCGGTCTTAACGTCGTTCCAGATCTTATCTGCGCGAAGCTTTACATCTAACTTCCTTTTATCCTTAAAATAATCATTCCTCCAGTCACCAACCGGGAATTGAGTCGAGGGACTTATGTTTCCGGTAAGCGCGCCTTCGTCAAAAGGAACGCGTGCAATAATGCTTATGCTGTTTTCTTTACAGAACGGGAACAGCCTTTCGGCAGGCTTCTGTTCAAAGATATTGAAGATTACCTGGAAGCTGTCTATCAAGCCTGACTTGCCTGCCTCAATTCCGTTTACAGGCTGGTGATCATTAATTGAAATCCCCCAGTGCAGAACCTTCCCTTCCTTCTTTAATTTTTTTACCGCTTCCTTCCATTCATCATAACGGCTCCAGTTGTCGTTCCAGACGTGGAACTGCATCAGGTCTATGTAGTCTCTTTTTAAGTTGCGCAGGCTGGCTTCTGTCATTTTAATAATATGATCTTTGGGAAAAGATTCCCGGAGAGTTGAGCCGGACGAAGCTGGCCATTCGCTTTTTTTCGACGGAATTTTTGAGGCTATAAACAGCTTTTTCCCTGACTCTTTTTCAACCTCGCCGACGAGTTTCTCGCTGTGCCCGTTCCCGTAAACAAATGCCGTGTCAAAGAAATTTATTCCTTCGTCAACCGCTTTCCTAAGAACCTTTTTCGATTCAGCATCATCGGCACCTATCCACATCGACTTTCCTATTCCCCAGCAGCCAAAGCCTAAAAGAGAAACCTTCTCCTTCGACCTACCAAAATTCTTCATTATCATAATTCCCGAATCTCCTTTGCCGTTAAGATAATTTTGCCTTCTCTTATTATTCTTACATTCAAATTTATATTTCAAAAGTTTATTTACAAACTGCGCTTCAAAAAATCAATCTAAAGAATTTGGGAGAGTCGATCCTGTGAAAAACATCAATCAGCTTTTTGCGGAGCTGCAGGTTCAATTTTACCCGACGGAGTGTAAATAGATAAAAGATTATCTATATTTATAACGGCATAACTTCTTCATTATTACAAAAAGGAATCTGAAAACAATGCCGGTCTGTTTTTCCCTCTTTAAGATATTCCAAAGCAGGTGCGGTCTGCAACCTCAGTGTACTGGGTAATAAAAAATACTTTTCCATCCCAACCTTTTATTAACAATAAGGTCTAATCAAACAGATGAATAGGATTAAATGACACAAGAAGAAAACAACTTGATTTTAGCTGCGCAGAAAGGAGATAAGACGGCTTTTGAAGAGCTCATCTACAAGTATGACAGGAATGTTCTCGGGCTTGCTTATTCGTACGCCGGGAACAACGAAGACGCGAAAGATATCTACCAGGAAGTCTTTCTGCGCGTTTTCAAGAGCATAAAGAAGTTTGAGTTCAGAAGCGAGTTCTCCACCTGGCTTTACCGGGTAACGACCAACGTTTGCCTGACGTTTCGTTCCCAAAAAAAGAAATATGCGTACACTTCTTTAGATGAGGAATATGACGATGAAGACGGCGAGCAGAGGTCGTTAGCCGATACGATTTCGGACGGCAAAACATCCGACGGAAGGGCACTTAGCTCCGAGATTTCCGAGCATATAGAGAACGGGCTCGAAAAGCTTTCGCCGCAGCAAAAAATGGTTTTTACGCTTAAGCATTATAAAGGATATAAGATTAAAGAGATTTCTTCTATTATGAATTGCACTGAAGGAACGGTTAAGAATTATTTGTTCTTTGCCACGCAAAGGATGAGAGATCATTTAAAAGATTTTTTGGATTAGGAGATAAAATGGATCACAAGATATTTAAGGAAATGATTCAATTGGCATTGCTGGATGAGCTGAACGACGACGAGATGAAGAAGCTTCACCTGCATCTTATCGAATGCAGCGAGTGCCAGGAAGAATACGACAAGCTGAGTAAGTATTATTCTATCTTAAATGAAAATAAAAAAGATGTATTTGATGAAGAGCTTCTTACTCAATCGAGAGAGCAATTCAAGAGAAAATTAAGCTACGATCTGTCTAAACAGTCCGTGATCGAAAGAATGTTCAGAGTACTTAGAGCGAACCTATGGACATACAGGAGACCTGCATTTGCAGGTGCATTTTCCCTTGCCCTGGGTCTGTTTGCCGGTTACCTGATTTTTTCGCCGGGTTCATCAAAGAGCAATTTTTTGGGAGACGGCAGCGGTATGAACAGCGGAGCCGCAACTATTTCAAACGTAAGATTTATAAACGACTCATCAAATACCGGCGAAGTGGAGTTTTCATTTGATGCCGTAAGACAGGTTACGATGAAAGGCAAGCTGAGCAGCCCTGCGATTCAAAAAATATTAGCCGAGGCTCTGGTGAATGAGAAGAATCCCGGCACAAGAATTCAGACGGTAAACGCTCTCGCAAATATATCCGATAAACATGCGAACCGGGTTCCGGGAAATGCAAATTTAAATCCGAAAGTGAAGTCTGCGCTGCTCAGCGCTCTTAAGTTCGACAGCAACCCGGCGGTACGGATGGAAGCATTGAAGGCTCTGCTCAACCTTCCCTATGATAACGAAATTAATGATGCGCTGCTTTATGTGCTCCAGCACGACAAGAATTCCGGGCTGCGCGTAGCCGCTATTAACGGGCTCGCCAGCGCAATTCAAAATGCAAAAAGAATAGACCCTGAAACGATAAAAGTATTAAATCAACAAGTTAAAAACGATGAGAACGAATATGTACGCATTCGTGCTGCATCCTTAGTAAAGGAAGAGAAAATACAATGAAAGCGATTAATGTAACCGCAGCCTTGTTTCTTTTCTTCTCCATGGCTGCCGCTGTAAATGCGTCGAACGGAGAAGATATATCGAGAACATTCAACGTAAATAAAGGCGGGACTCTTAAAGTCTCGATTATGCTGGGTGATATATCAATCGATACCTGGAATAAAAATGAGGTAAGTGTCAGAATCGGCGACATAGATGAAGATCAACAAAACATGCTGAACATTTACCAGAGCGGGAACAACGTAACAGTCCAGTTTAACGGAAACGGCTTTTTCGGCGACTCCGATGTAAAGGTTACTGTTCCCTCCGAATACAATTTAAACCTTCAGACAAACAAAGGAGACGTCCGGATTATAAGCGGAATTAATGGGAGCGTCAATGTTGAAACGAGAAGCGGCGATGTCTCCGTTGCCGAAGTAAAGGGAAGCTTAAATGTACTGACCAATGGAGGCGATATTACTCTTAGTACGGTAACGGGAAACGCAAGTGCTACCACTTACGGCGGCGACATTACTACAGGGAATATTTACGGAAGCTTGTCGCTGTCAACCTTCGGCGGCGACATTCAAGCTCAGAACATTTCCGGTAAGGCTAATATAAATACCAAAGGCGGGACCATCATTCTGAAAAATGTTGGCAGCGATCTTCAAGCCGAGACCAACGGCGGAGACGTATCTGTTGACGACATTGGCGGCGATGCATCGATCAGCACCCTTGGCGGAAGCATAAATGTTAAAAAAGTCTCTGGCGGCGCCGAACTTAAAACCAACGGCGGAAACATTATTCTCCATGGGGCTAACAGCTCTACGTCGGCAAGAACGTTGGGTGGAAATATTAAGCTGTTTAATATTAATGGTGCCGTAAATGCCAGTACCAGCAGCGGTGATATTTATGTCGAGCTTAAATCTTCCGGCAGCGGGTCGAGCAGTCTCAGCTCGTTGAACGGCGGCGTAAAGCTCTTTGTTGATCCGTCGATAAAAGCAACTATAAAGGCTGTTGCGTTAGGCATCCAGTACGGCGAGTCGCCTAACAATTATATTAAGTCCGACTTCCCCGCCGAGAGACCCGAAACATCACATTTCGCCGCCTCAACAAAAGCTACTGTCGTTTTGAACGGCGGCGGAAGCACCATAAATATCAGGTCTGATAATGCAGGCATTGAAATCAGGAAGTTAAGAAAATAAAAAAGCGGAGGTTTTATGAAAGGATCAGTTGCTATATTCTTTAGGATTTTTGTCGTCATTCTTTTCAGCATCATTATAGGTTCATGCTATGCAGCAAATGTTTATGCCTTTCACAGCGGGAAAGATGTCCATAGGAATTTTAAGGTAGAAAAGGGCGGGAAACTTAAAATGAAATTAAAGGCAGGCGGCTCTATCTCAATTACCGGATGGGATAAGGATGAAGTAGAAGTAAAAGCTTCGATCGGAGGTAGAGATTGGCAAGACTGCAATGTTGATTTTAATCAAACAAGTTCCGGCGTTGAAATTATTTCGGAATATAAAGATGATCTTGGCAGCCACAGCGGCAGCTCTCACTTTGATGTAATGGTGCCGAACAAATTCAATTTGAGGCTTGAGACTATGGGCGGAAAAATTGATGTCCATTATGTTAACGGTGATTTAAACGGAAAAACAATGGGCGGCAGGATGGATCTGTCCAACCTTAAAGGACATGTTGACTTTTCAATAATGGGAGGACAAATTTCTCTTACGGATTCCGAAGTGGACGGCAAGGTGAGCACTATGGGCGGAAACATCTTAATTGAAAATGTTAAAGGCAATGTAGCCGGTTCAACGATAGGTGGTAAGGTGATAACCAGGAATGTAACTCATACACCAAGTCGCAGCTCTGATTCCGACTGATGACTCATTTTCTATTTGCCGGATTCCAGAAGCAAATTGCTTAAGACGGAATCCGGCATTAAGCTATGTCAATAGTTTTTTAAAACATTTCTCCCACAAACCTTCAATCTTGCCGCAAAGAAATTTTCAATGTAATTTGCCGTAGCTTTTGAACCAATTGTTCCATTAATTAAAAGATATGGAGAAGAAATGTCATCTCTTCCGGCGCTTAAAGACTTTCCCCTTAAAACCTTAAGCTTTCTAAAGAAGCTTTCAAAGAATAATTCCCGTGAATGGTTTGAGGCTCACCGCGACGATTACAATTCCGACTTTCTTGCACCGGCACTGCAGCTTGTAGTAGAGCTCGGCGAAAAGCTTTTGACCATAGCCCCCAACATACAGGCAATACCGAAGATTGATAAATCTAATTTCAGGCTGCACCGGGACGTCCGCTTTAGTAAAGATAAATCGCCTTACAAAACGAATCTTGGAATCTATTTTTGGGAAGGAAAAAAGAAAATGGATAGTTCCGGATTTTATTTTGAAGTAAACACAAAAGGATTTTTTTACGGATCGGGAATTTACATGCCGTCGAAAGAGCAATGGAAACTATACCGGGAAGCCGCATCGGACCCTTTATTGGGTAAAGAACTTGATCAGGCAGTAAAGAAAATTTTAAAGAAAGGCGATTATTCATTTGGAGGAAAGAGATACAAAAAAGTCCCGAAAGGATATGATCCGGATTCTCCATTCGCAGAATATCTCCTCTACGACGGGCTTTACGCATTTTACGACGGCGAAAGCATAAATGAGCTGGCAAAAGCCGACGTTGTTGATTTCTCTTTTAAGAAATTTAAAGATATGCTACCGGTTCACCAATGGCTGGTAAAAGTACTGGATTGAATTAACCGGCTGCCGTATAAAATTATTTTGAGCCTTTCAAGCTTCGCCGAAGGAATTCTATCAAATAATTCTTTCGATGATAGAATGCGGCTTTTATTTTCATCATGTTGGTTTTGCGGATAATTATTTCGGAAGGAGTCAAATGCTATCGATTAAAAACATTACTAAAAAATTTCCGACCGTTACTGCTCTTGACAATATCTCGCTCGAAATTAACGGGAAGGAATTTTTCGGTCTGCTTGGACCGAACGGCGCAGGAAAATCTACCTTGATGAACCTGCTCATCGGGTATGCAGATGCAGACGAAGGAGAGGTGATTGTTGCCGGTGAAAAGGTCACCCGCAACAATCTCGAGTCGAGAAGAAAGATTGGCTTGGTGCCGCAGTCAATTGCGCTTTACGACGATATTTCAGCACAGGAAAACCTTGAAATATTCGGATCGTTTTTCGGAATCAAAAAAAATCTTCTGCGCGCAGTTATAGCAGAAAATCTAAACCGCGTTGAGCTTTATGATCGCCGGAAAGATAAAGTGAAAGGATTTTCCGGAGGAATGAAACGTCGCCTAAACATTGCCGCAAGCCTTCTTCACGACCCCGAAATACTTCTCTGCGACGAGCCGA
>JBJKRP010000125.1:0-15163 GCA_046704565.1 Ignavibacteriaceae bacterium
GTATTGTCCTGCGCATACAAATACACGCTAAGGGCAACCAAAAGCGAAAGTAAAAGCATTGTTTTTTTCATGGTGCTCCTGTATTTTGTTCTAATTATTTTTTACGATAAATATATTTATTTTACATCTTTTTGTCTTTTGCCTTAACCGTGATCATCTCCTTTGAAAAAAAATCCGTCATCATTTTAAGATATTTATCCGTAAACAAACCGGGACCGTGCTGACCTTTAGGAACCAAAACGAATTGGCTTTGAACGTGCGCTTTCTGTAATGCATCATAAAGGAATTCGCTTTCGCAGTAAGGTACCAGCGGATCGGCATCTCCATGAAGGATAAGAAACGGCGGATCGTTTGCGCTTACATAGGTAATTGGATCGGCTAATTCACATTTATCTCTGTTCTGTTGAATCGGTCCGCCGATGAGACTCGATTCGGGAGAATTGGGAGCGTTATGATCCTGTCTGCTCTCGCAAGAATCCATTACCACGAAGTCTGTTGGTCCAAACCAATCTACAACGGCATCTACCGAGCTGCTGAAATTCAAATACTGACCAACGTTTCCTTCTATATTTTCTGTTTCGGTATCTACGGTATAATTCTTAACAAGTCCTGAAGTCCCAGCCAGGGCAGCAAGATGCCCGCCTGAAGAAAAGCCGGTTATTCCGATAAAGGATGTATCTACCCGGTATTTAGCTGCGTTAGCCCTTACAAATCTGATGACTGCTTTAATGTCGTTTATTTGAGCGGGGAATTTTGCATCCATACTCGAACGGTGGTTTGGAGCCACTACCGCAAAGCCGGCATCTAACAAGGGCTTGGCTAAATTAGTCAGCACGCTTTCTTTTAAATTATCCGAGAACCATGCGCTGCCGTATATTACAATCACCGCCGGGTACGCCGGCTTTTCAACTTTAGGTAAATAAATATCCAGTTCGTGATATTCCTTTGCATCGCCTGCATAGTTCAAATTTTTCCACGAAGTGGTCGTTTCCGACCTGCTTTTTAAAACCTGCTGACAAAAGCAGGCGGCAGTTATCATTGAAAAAATAAATATAGTTAATAATTTCATAATTTTTCTGTTAGTTCGTCAACCGGCATATTATTACGGTTGTCCGGCAATGGCACCGGGGTTGACCAAAAAATAAAAATTACTCAAAATTTAGATTCGATTTATTGGAATCTCATTCAAAATTCAAATCATCGTAGCACAGATTAGTAATCTGTGCTACGTTTTGTCAGCCTCGCGCAGAACAAAAAGCCTTGCCGCAGTTACACTGCCAATATATAAAATATATCCTCTTGCACCTGGCAACAACCTACTGGACTACAACAGTCTTATTCAAATGAATATCCTTGCTGGAACTTCCGACTTCAATTTTCCAGCGTCCCGGCTCTATTTGAAAGTTGTTCGTTCTTGTACTGTAAAATGAAAATTCCGACGCCGGTATTTTGAACGCAAGTATCTTGCTTTCTCCCGGTTCTAATGTAATTCTTTGAAACCGTTTTAACTGCCTAATAGGAACTTTCATTGTCGCATCATCCGCATGAGCATAAACCTGTGCTACTTCATCGCCCTTCACTTTACCGGTGTTTTTAACGGTAAACCAGAGTTCGAGCTCGCCGTTTTTATTAACCTTGTCGGATTTAACTTTCAGGTCGCTGAACTTAAAAGTGGTATATGAAAGACCATACCCGAAAGGATACAGGACCGGCTCCTTAAAGTACATGTACGTACGCGGATAGTTAATAAGATCATAATTGGACATAGGAGGAAGCTCTTTAGTCGAAGCATAAAATGTCTCGGGGAGCTTGCCTCCGGGGTTAACGTCGCCGAACAGGACATCGGCAATGGCATCACCGCCAAGCTCTCCGTCAAACCACGCTTCAACAATTCCCTTCGCATCTTTTTCCGTTCCTGCAAGCGCAACCGGATCGCCGTTCACAAGGACAAAGACTATATTCGGATTAACCGATGCGATTGCCTTTATTAATTCTCTCTGGACGTCGGGCAATTCTATGGTAGTCCTATCCAGCTCTTCGCGCGAAATATCCGGCGAGGTTCCTACAACAAGAATAACAACATCACTTTTTGCCGCTACTTTTTTAGCGGTGCTAAAGTCCTGCTGACCAAGGTCCCACACCAGCCTTGCCGCTGCACCCTGCTCATCATCATATTGATCGAATTCTATTTCATATTCTTTACCCGCTTTTAAATCAACTTCCACACTGTGCTGTTCTTCCGCATGGTCTCTCCAATCGTTTATCAAAAGCTTTCCGTCTACATAAAGACGCCCGCCGTCATCTGTGCTGATCCCGATATGCCTGACAGTCTTTGTCGGGATTATCTTCCCGGTCCAGCGTATTGAAAAATGATCTTTAGGTAAGCCCGGCGCCGGAGAGCCTGTACCAAAGTTAAAGTTAACCATGGAATCTATACGGGTTAAAACCGGTTTGCCCGACAATTGCATATTATCGAAGTACTCGCCTTTCATACCGGTTTTCCCGGTACCTTCAACTTTGGCAAAATATTGTGGCTCAACAGGCTTTAGCACATTGCCATTAATAACGGTACCCATTTCATATTCTACTTTAATTCCTTTAGCGGCTGCCTTTTCTTTTATCCCCTGAAGCGGGCTAACCTGGATATTGGGAAAGCCTGCGTATATGCCTAACTGTGTCTCGGCTGCATTCGGACCTATTACCGCTATTGATTTAATCTTCTTTTTATTTAATGGAAGTATGCCGTTATTCTTTAAAAGAACAATCGACTTCCTGGCAACTTCGAGCGCGAGCGCACGGTTATATTTAGTATCAAGACTATCTTTAGTTATTGAGCTGTACGGTACCGCAGAGGGCGGATCGAACTCACCAAGCCTGAATCGCGCGGAAAGGATCCGTGTCAACGCAGTATCTATATCTCTGACATCAAGCAGCCCTTCGCTGACAGCCTGTTTTGCATACCGGCTGTATAAATTTCCGCAGTTCAGATCGCAGCCTGCACGGATGCTTGCAGCTACTGCCTCCGCGCCTGTCTTAAAGAAATGATGACTGAACACCTCATCGGCAATCGCTCCGCAGTCCGAAACAACGTATCCTTTAAAGCCCCAATCGCGCCTTAACAGGTCGGTCATCAAAAACGGGTTTGCATTATTGGGAACTCCGTTCAGCTCATTATATGACCCCATTATCGAATAAGCCTTGCCGTCAACTATTGCATGGTGGAATGCAGGCAGGTAATATTCATACAGGCTGCGCATATCAACATCGGAAGAACCCGAATGGCGGCGAGCCTCTTCGTTATTTGCTATAAAGTGTTTAGGTGTGGAGACAGCTTTTAAATAATAAGGATCGTTACCCTGCAAACCGGTAACAAAAGCTACAGCCATCCTCGATAACAAATAAGGATCTTCGCTGTAAGATTCCTCATTGCGTCCCCAGCGCGGATCGCGGGCAATATTAATTGTAGGACTCCAATAGGTTAGTCCTTTTCCGTCTAGGACATTGAGTGCGCGCGCTTCATCGGATATCACCGACGCAACCTTATGTATAAGGCTTGGCTCCCAGGTAGAGCCCATCGCTACAGCCTGCGGGAACGAAGTTGCACCGCCGGCAAGTACTCCGTGCAATGCCTCGCTCCAGTAATTATATTTAGGGAGCCCAAGACGGGGAATAGCATCCGCCTCGTTGGTAAGTTCACGTACTTTTTCGTCAAGCGTCATTAGGTTTATCATATCCGCAAGTCTTTCTTTATATGAATGCGGCTTGAAAACATTCATTACTACCGAGCTTTTTACGGTATCATTGCCGGCTTCTTTACTTGAAAGATAAAGTAAATAATATCCGGGACGGGGGAAGGTTACTTCTGTTACCGGACTTGAGGCGTCTTTAAAAACGACCTCCTTGTTTTGAGGACACGTCCATTCAACTTTTGCATTTTCCGGCGAGACATTTCCGTTAAGCTGCGCCGAATGTGTCTTCTCCCATTCAACTATTTGTTCCTTTCCGGCGTTTACAGTCTGGCAGAAAGAAGAACTTGAAATTAATAATAAGAAAATTACTATGCCTGCTGCTGAGTTGATTATTCTTCGTATCATTTAATTCTCCATAAAAATTTTAAATAAAAAATCACAGGACTTATTGCAGAAGATCATTAATCTTTATTAAACTAAAAAATTGATCAATCAAATTTTACCCAGTCTATTTCTACATTGTCGGCATTCTTTAACTGCACGACAAGATTATGTATCCCGGCTTCATACCCGGATACCGGCGAATGAATAATGTTCCATTCATTACTTTTAGGAATCGTAATTGTAGCAATTACGGGACCATCTGATTTATCCAAACGTATCTCTAAGGTACCTCCGGTCTTTGACAAGGCTCTGACATTTATCGATTTTGCCGCGGCGCCTTTGAAATCGATGCTGTTATATTGTATCCATGCATCCGGCGCATCGAGTATAGTCTTCCACCCTTCAAAGGTGTTCGAGGTATCGAGGAAGGCTATTGACGCGCCTTCACTGCTTTTCGAGCTGTACCTGTCGATCTGAATCTCACTTGACGCATCGGTTATTCCTACGCCGCGCAAGGTTGGAGTTACTTTGTTGATGGTACCGTCTGCGTTAAAGAACAAGCTGTCGACCCTCACCGACCTGTTCTTATCAAAATGCGGTGACAAATCATTATGATGATAGAACAGGTACCACTGGTCTTTGTAATTAATAACAGAATTCTGGTTGGTCCAGCAGTCAGGCGTAGCATCCATAATTACTCCTCGTACTTTGAAAGGACCCATCGGGCTATCGCTTGTTGCATATTCAAGCCTCTCGGTTGTATCCTGTACATGCGGATAAGTAAGGTAATATGTTCCGTTCCGCTTAAACATGAAAGGACCTTCAATAAGACCCTTGGTAGGCAAGCCTTCAATCATCTGAGGTTTGCCTTCGATCTCAAGCATGTTTGGCTTTAGCTTTGCAATGGAAAATCTTCCACCCGCCCATATCAAATAAGCCTGCCCGTCGCTATCAATCAGCACGCAGGGATCGATCCCATGAACGTCTTTGATTGGCTCAGGTTGAGGAATGAAAGGTCCGTACGGATGGTCCGAGACCGCAACTCCTATTGCAAAACCTCTCCCGAAACCGTTACTCTTAGCCGGGGCTGGAAAATAAAAATAATATTTACCGTTCCTGAAAACGCAGTCAGGTGCCCACATTGCATATCCCTTTGGATTAACCCATGGAACTTTATCCTGGCTTACTATAACTCCGTGGTCTGTCCAGTCGGTTAGGTTGGTAGTTGAGAAGACATGATAGTCCTCCATGCAACACCAGCCCGGACGCCCTTTCCCTTCAGTCGCAAGTATGTCGTGAGAGGGATAGAGATAAACCGTATCGTTAAAAACCCTTGCCGTTGGATCGGCTGTAAACTGGTTTCTTATTACCGGGTTTTGTGCAAACACGTATGGAGTAAGAAAAATTATAAAAGAGCATATTACTAATAGACATTGTTTGGAAGTTTTCATTTTACAATTCCTATTAAGATATTTTTGAAAATAGTTTTATTTTATTTCTGATTGTTCATCTTTATTGTTTCCGAATAATTCCTCGCCTGGAGCCGGCATAAATATACTCCGCTCGCAAGACCGGTTGCGCTCCATTGCAGCTTATGCTCGCCTGCAGGAACTTCGCCTTCTATTAAAGTCTCAACTTCTCTTCCGGTAATGTCATAGACTTTCAATGTCACGAACTCGCTCCGCGGTACATAAAATACAATCATCGTCGAAGGATTGAACGGGTTCGGATAGTTCGAGCATAACTGCATTTCAGACGGCTGCTGGGTCCTGGGAGACTGCTTTACGGAAGTAATCATATTCATTCCATCGCCAAGCACCTGGATTTGATCCAGTTGATTTGTACCCACACCTTTTTGATTTAATAGATAAAGATAATTGTCAGTTACCGAAGAGCTCGCAGTACCGTCCTTCAAAGGTGCAGGCAGGTTCATAGATTTTGCCTCCGGGTCAAGCCCCATTAGCTTCGCAGCAATGCTGTCGGCTGCGACAGGATCAAGCCCTGCAAATAAGGCATGCTTGGTTACGGGCTGAAAATTAGAACACCATGTACCCTCGCCCCCGGTAGAGCATTTAATTCCGTCAATCACTGCAAGGTGTACCGGGCGTGCTGCATGCAGGTCGCATATAGTCTCCGGCAAATAATTCCACTCCGAAGCAGTGCTGGTGGCATGGTGCAGCGCTCCTCTCCTGCCGTTGTCGTTTTGTATTGTATACAGTGGCTGAGGTACAGCGCCTATCTGGTTCTTTAACGAACAAGTTAGTGCGGCGGCTGAATGATGCTTTAACTTCGGGATCGATACGTAAACATCTACTTCCTGCAATATCTTGTTCATCTGGAATGAAGGGAAATTGAAATAGCCGCTGCCCGTGGATATAGTGGTAATGTTCGCAGTGGTTGTGTCGTTAAGATCAACAACGTTGCACCCAAGCGCCTTCACCACATCTGAATAACCGAAGCTGTCGTTCGATCCGAACGGCGCCGTTGAGCCTGCGCTCTGCCATTTAGTATCCCAGAAGGAGTCTACTATATAAAGATCAGAAGGATTAATTCCGGCATCAATAACAAACTGACCGACTGCCTGCAGAACCACAGGGTTTGTCCACATCGCTTCGGTGATAGTATAGTCGGGAAACTTTGCATTCTTATTCGGCTTAAAGCTTGCCGAGCTACCGGAACCGCCTGTCATGTTTATCTTCAAAGCAACCTTTTTACCCTTGGTAAAGAGGGCGGAAACTTTCCCCGACTGATATTGATCAAGAAGACCGAGAATATAATTTACCTTTTGTCTTACACCGCCGCCTGCGTCATCATATGTATATATATCTGCCGGTGTGTTGGTTGTATCGGTTATTGCTACTGTGGCTAAATATGATGAGCTTTTCTTATGAGCATAACCGAGTATTCCAGATGGTTTAATGTATGGCGCAATAACCAATCCCGCAGCAGCGGTACCTATCTTCTTTATAAAATCTCTTCTTGAAGGATTTACTTCGCTAAAAAAATCTGTTTCCTTTTTTTCCTTTTTTTCCATTTTTATCTCCTGGTTGTTAAAACGATCCGGATAATTCCGGTTAAATAAATAAGTTCTTTCTTTGGAACTGAGTTCTTCATAATGTTTTTCATTTAGTTAGCTATACCCGGACTCGTTCGAAACCAATCGAAATCTGCATAGCCGCCTAATGCTTTTGTTGCGTAATTGAATAGGCAAAATTTATTGCCGGTAAAAATCTTGAGACTAAAGCTCATTTTAAGTTTATCACCAATATTCTTAAACGATTTATTGTTCATGCTGTATGCAAAGGTAGCGGTTCCGGTACCCGGCGCCGCCTTTCCGTCATAATAGTGCGCGGCGCCCGAACCGTATATCGCGCTTGCACGTAAATATATTCTTGTTCCTTTTACTAAAGTTGAGTCAACTGTCTTTCCGTTATTGACCATTATTATATAGTTCTTTCCGTTTATCTTTTCCACTCCGATAAACGCATAAGGGTTCTGAAAGATTGCCAGCCCGGCAATGTCGCCTTCTTTCAGATTTTTAAAATCCATTTTAGTTGTAGCAAGTGAAGCCAGTGAATTGGAATAATATTCAAACATTCTCTGCGTAAGTGTATTGCGTGCTTTAGGTAGGCTGTCGACAACACTGGCAGTCTCAAGTCTTAAATATCCGGGGCGTGCACTTAATGACCATTTTGCAGGATCAGGATTATGATTCCACCCCCACTGCATACCTAACTTAGCTTCGTTGAATTCATCCGAAGTTGGAAGAGTAGTAATAGGATAAGTTTTTCCAACGTCGGGCTTTTTATAAGTAGTAACTGCGTGCCCGTCTACGCCAACCATAGGCCAGCCGTCTTCCCATGTAACAGGCTGCAATGAAGGGAAGCGTCCGAACGGACCGTTATCTACAAACAGCATTGTCCACCATTGACCTGTCTGCGTTTCAATAAGAGCACCCTGGTGAATGCCGAAATTGTGTCCGTGTGTCTTCTCGCTGATTACAACTTTTTCATCGTAAGGACCGTAAATATTCTTTGACCTGAATGCAGCTTGAATTCCATCCATACCGCCGTATGTACAATACAAATAATAATATCCGTTAATCTTATAAACGTGAGTACCTTCAAGCCCATTTCGGATATCACCTGTAATAATTAAAGAATCTTTGGACACGGGTTCAAAGTCTTTATTTAGTTCGGTCATATAAATTTTACTGTAACCGTGAGCGACATAAATCTTCCCGTCATCATCAAAGAATAGTCCGGGATCATAAAATCCCTTTGGCAGATGCCTTATTTTCCAGGGTCCCTCCGGTTTATTCGCCGTACAGAGAAATCCGCCTTCATTTAATGTAATAAAAAGTAAATAAAATTTCCCGTCGTGGTATTTCAGACTTGTTGCCCACTGACCGTGACCGTACCTGTTGCATCCGTCGAGATCGTAGCATTTACCAAAATCAAACCTCTGGACTGCGTTGCTGCAGTACTGCCAGTTGACAAGGTCGGGAGACTTAAGAATTGTGACTCCGGGAAAAATAAACATCGTGGTATTAACCATGTAATACATAGAATCTACACGGATTACATCCGGGTCTGGAAAGTCTGACGCAATTACCGGGTTGGTATAAGTTCCGTTGCCGTTATCGCTGTGGTACTTCTGTGCAAGAATATTTGAGGATAGAATAATTAAAAAAAATAATAAAACCGTAGTAAAATTTTTCTTCATACTTTTTAACCAAATAATTGAATCAATAAAGATCGCTCGTTCTAAACGGAGAAGCAGGCAATCCTTCTTTGTTATATAAATTAGCTCCTTCGGGATTATCAGACCAGGCGTATCTTACCGCAACAGGCTTAGCTACCTTACTGCTCCAGACAACTACTTTGTTATTCACTATTTTAGCTTCGGCAGGGTAAAAATTATCGTCTCTTCCGCATATCTCGAACCACTTTAACGAGCCGTTTCTTGCAGCTAATCCTTTCCCAACGTCTTCGAACGATAAAATTATTTTATTGCCTTCCACCTTCATAGATTTATAAATCGGACCCGAAGAAACAATATTCTTTTCTCCGTAAGCAATCTTTTCTGCAGCAAGCGCGAGACGGTAGCCGACATCCTTTTTATCTTTGGGATGAATATCGTTCCACTCCCCGATGTCTATTGTAACTGCCATTCCCGTGTTTGGAATAGATAAGGCTTTCAGTTGGCTTTCCCTTAGGTATGCCCAATCATATTTTGTATCCTCAACGTTTACTTCAACAAAGTTTGGAAGCTGTACAAACAAGAACGGAAGGTCTCCTTCATGCCAGTTCTGTCTCCAGTCTTTTATAAGAGTTTTAAAAAGATCATAATGCTCGAAAGCTCTGCTCGTATTCGATTCACCCTGGTACCACACGATGCCTTTAACCCTATAATTAAGCGCAGGCGCAACACCGCCGTTAAATAAACCTGTTGGAATCTTACCGGTAAATACCGCATCTTCCAGGGGCTCGGCGGTTGCACCAAGCTTGAACTTCCACTCGCCTTTAAGATCAACTGTGTCGCCGCCTTCTATTATTTCATAAGGCTTATCCGGGACAAAACCTCCATCGTACCTATCACGGTTTATAATACGCACAACTATTGTGTTCAAGCCTTCCTTCAATATATCATCCGGAATTTTATATTGTCTTTCGGCATATTGGGTTCGGGTAGCGCCGACAAATTTCCCGTTAATAAAAACGGTATCCGAGTTAACAATCCTGCCTAACTTTATTATCGCCGGCTTTCCAGCCATACCCGCCGGAACGTTAAACTTTCTCCTGTACCAGACTACGCCGTTGATAGAGTCGAGCTTTGTATTTGCCCAATATCCGGGGACGTATGTTGTATCCCAGCTTGAAGTGTTAAGTTCCGGATCGAACCAGTTCTGCTGAGGGTTCTTAAAACCCAGATCATTTTTATGCAGTTGGTCCATCCACTTTTCGGCTCTCTCGTTATCTTCTTTTCTAACTTCCTCAAGATAACCGGGCTTTTGGAACTTCCGCAGTTCTTCATAATACATTGGAAAGGATTTTATTGATTCTTCGCTTACCCATGCTTCCGCAGACGATCCGCCGACTGATACGTGGATTATTCCGATCGGAACCTTATATTTTTCATACAGATATTTTGCAAAGAAGTAGCCTACGGCAGTTATACTGCGTGCGTTTTTGGCTTCTGCCTTTTCCCATCTGCCGAACCTGTAGTCATTATCGCGTTTGTTAAAATCTGTCATCGGGAACGTAAAGAACTGCCTGATAAACGGGTTGTTCAAATGCTCGATTTCATTCTTATATTTATCCCCCTCGCCCCCTAAGGTAAATGCCATATTGGATTGACCGGAACAAAACCAAACATCACCGACTAAAATATCTTTAATGGTAATTGAATTACTTCCTTCAATCTTCATATCATAAGGTCCGCCTGCTTTCAGATTAGAGAGAGAGATTTCCCAGTTGCCCTGGTTATCTGCGGTAGTATGATATGTAGAATTAATAAAATTGATGGTTATCTTTTCGCCGCCGGAAGCCCAACCCCAAATTTTTACCTTTGCGTTCCGCTGCAAAACCATACCGTCGCTGATAAGCTTTGGCAGCCTTACCTGGCTGAATATGGTATATGAAATAAAAAGTATTAAAGCGAATGTTAGCTTTGCTGCCCGGAATTTAGGCTTATCAAATGTTGTATCCATAATTCAATTTCCCAATAATATATACTTTAACCACATAGAATTCTAATAAAAAATTTTCTATGAATTAATTTACTTCTTTACTAATTCTGCCTGACCTTACTCGTGTAAGGGTGATCTTAATCTGTATCCACACAGGTTCATTATCTTTCAAGGTTAAAATTAATTACTTAACTCAAGTTGACCGATGTTCATCATAAACCGTTCGCATAGTTATCCTTTCGGGATAAAACGGTTAAGAATTATTATCCTTCTCTTATTAACCCACGGACCTGCCTATGCCGGCAGGCAGGTTAATCCGTGGGTTAATAAAACAAAAACCGATTGTTTGTAACCGTTTCAACGGTTTTTCACCTTTCATGTTTCTAAGCATCAATTTCAGTTACTTAAATAATAACGGTGCAAATTTAAATAAATCTTCTCTCCATACCGGCCAGGTATGCCCGCCGGGATAGCTGAAGTAATCGTATTTAATTTTCATAGCGTCAAATTTTGCAAGCATCGCCTGACAGTTATTGTAAGCGATGTCTTCTTTACCGCCAACGCCGATCCACAACAGCTTTAAGTTGCTTTTAATCTTGTTTATGTTCTTTTCCATGATGCCGTATTGAGCATCGGCAATTTTACTCTGCATCGGCAATATCCATCCGGAACTGAATATTCCAAGATAAGAAAATAAATTGGTATTATTCAACCCCGCGTAAAGAGTTTGTATCCCGCCCATAGATAATCCTGCAAGCGCCCTGTCCTTTGCATCGCTCTTAACACGGTAATTTTTTTCGACAAACGGAATAACGCTGCGTACCAGTTCTGCTTCGAACATTCTTAGTGTGTTCTCGCCGAAGCCGAGCTCGCCTACATTCCCGTCAGGCATTATAATAATCATCGGCTTGGCTTTTTTGTCTGCTATAAGATTATCAAGGATTAAATCTGCTTTGCCCTGGAAAGCCCATCCTCTTTCGTCCTCGCCGCCGCCGTGTAATATATATAAGACAGGATATTTTACGTTAGGTTTAAAATCATAGTCCGGCGGCGTATAGACATAAAGCTGGCGCCATGAATTAGTGACGGCAGAAAAGTACCGGTCTATCCTTATTTCACCATGAGGGACATTATTAACGGCATAAAAATTCTGTCCGCTTATTGGAATCTCAATTCCGCTTGCCATCCGTCCCATACCATAGAAAGTCTCACTTGCAGGATCGGCGACGGCAACGTCGTCAATCAACAGGGAATAATAATGGAATCCCTCTCCTAACGGCTCTGTTGTTACGTCCCAGTATCCGGCAGTGTCTTTTACCAGGTCGTACTTTTTACCTAAATCTATTTGAACTTTTTGCGCATCAGGCGCTTTGATATGAAAGATAACCCGGCGATCCGGTAAGACCCTGGGATACTTTGCTCCTCTCACATTGGTCGAAGCCGGCTCGCCTAAAACGCTGTACTCGGGAAAAGTTGAGGAATCGACAGGTTTAAATATAAGCTGACTGAACATGTACAAATCGTTTTTCCAGACCTTAAACTCATGCCCGCCCGGCTCAATATAAAAAATATGAGGTACATTATATTCTTGAAGATATTCATGAACACGCCTGCCGAAGACAACTAAGCCGTCGCTGTCTCCGTATGAAATCCAAAGCAGCTTCAGTTCCTTTTTTAATTTTTCCGGGTTCGGAACAAGCACTTCCGGCTTTTCAGTGTTTGGTGCTGCAGAGAAAGCGCCTATCCAGGCAAACATATCTAAGTTGGTTAATCCGATATTTAGTGATTGTCCGCCGCCCATCGATAACCCGGCTAAGGCACGGTGCTCGCGGTCCGTATAAACAGGATAATTTTTCTGGATATAAGGGATCAGATCATTAAGTAAGTCTTTCCCGAAGGCGGCGAATGCCTTTATTTTATCTGCGCTGTATATATTTCCAACCGGTCGGTCGTCTTTCATTGCCCTGCCGTTAGGCAAGACTACTATCATCGGCTCGATCTTTTTTTCAGCATAAAGATTATCAAGAATTATTTGGGGATGTCCGTTGTTAAGCCATTCGAACTCATCCCCGCCTATTCCGTGTAAAAGATAAAGGACAGGATACTTATTCTCTCTTGAAAATCCCGGCGGGGTATATACAAGTGCTCTACGGGTAGTTCCTACCGTTGTAGATTTATAATAGATAGTGTCTATTTTCCCGTGAGGAATACCGGCGCGTAAGGAATCAAATCCTTCCGGCGCATGCATTGGGACGATCTGTGAATAGGCAAGCGTATTTAACGCAAATAGAATTGAAAGGGTAAAAAGTAATTGTCTAATTGTCTTAGCCTGGTGTAGAAAGTTATAAAAATATTTCATTTGTTTGCCATGTTGGTTTTTATAAGAAACTAATTTTTTAATTGATTCAATATTCTTCGTTTCAGGTCACCCGCTCCCGGGTATTTTGGATCTAAAGTTAGGCATTTATTTACTGCCTCGAGAGCAATTTTAAGATTTTTCTTTTCCGAATATGCCAACGCAAGATTATACAGTACCACCGGGTCTTTAGGGTTTGTGCTGTAAGCGTTCGTTAAATACTTGATTGCATCGTCGTATTTGCCCCTGTATAGTTGTATTATTCCAAATCTCTTCGGCGTATAATCCGAAAGGTCTATCTCGTTTTTATGATAGAAATATGTAACAAGAGTATTAAGGTCCTTAAAAGCGGGATACTGGTAGATTAATATATTCATGTGTCTTAAATAATCTTTAATGTCATCCCTTTTCAGATAAGTTGTGGCGGTAAGTAAATGCGCTTCGTTCCAGGTTAACTTGCCCTCTGTTTTGTAAACGGCTATGGTATCTATAAAATCCTTTGGATGCAGTAAATCCATAAAATCCTGTTGGCTAAAGTCCGACATTACGCTGCTCTTTTTTACGTAAGGCCAGTTTTTCTTCAGCAGGGTAATATTATCGTTGCCGATGGCTGAATCGAGTCTGGAAAAAATAAAATCAGCACGCGTCAAGCTGTCCTGTTCGGCAAAAGGAATTTTTGCATTTTCGCTTTTAGGAAGATATCCATCTTTTTCCATACAATCATAAAAGGCTTCTCCCATAAGTTGATATCCTTTTACGTTAGGATGCAGATGGTCTACGATTAAATTGTCGCCTACTATTCCATCCGGACTTGCCGAATCGAATATTGAGTCTATGGGAACGACAGGATCATGAAATTCCAAACCCAAATCATCGATAACCTTATTCATTCTTTCGGGTGCCCTGAACCTGAGTGCGTCCAGGTCCTTTGCTAATTTGAAAAGAGAGAGGGCTTTCGAATTATGTCCGCTTTTCAGTTCCACCTCTGCTTCTTCGTAAACTTGATCAGCAGTTTTATAGCCGGGAGTTGGTACTGAAATAAAGGGCTTCTGATCTTTTAAATTACTTACCAGCCTGCCCATTATTACGGGCACTCCTTTATCTTTGATCATCTTTAAAATATCTGTCATGTTCTCTTTAAATTGCTGAATGCCCTCATTGAACACTTCTGAATTTAAAAGAATAGATTTGTCCTTCGCCATCCTGGACATTAGAGTGCCGGCATCCGCACTGCTTTTGGATGAGAATAATGATAAGACCCAATGAATCGAATTGCGTACAAGCTGGGTTATCTTAAAATTATCTAAATACAGCATCAGCTCTACTACAGTCCTCGATGAACCGAAAGATTCCAACGAGCCGACACCTAATGCGCCGTAATATTCATTATGACCAGCATAGATTAAAATTAAATCGGGCTCCTGGTTCAGCACGCCGGGTAAAAGATCTAACAAAGTGTAGGAGTTTACCGCCGTCATAGCAATATTAACAACCTCGATTTTAGTATTGGGGTAGACTAATTCCAGCCTTCTCCTTACGTATCGCGAAAACGATCCCATCGGGCTGTACGGAAAGCCTTCCGCACTGCTTCCGCCTAAGACAAAAACTCTAAATGTATCCGGCTCTTTGTATATGTCAAACTCATCCTCGCTCGATTTCGGGACAAAATCTCCGCTGGTAAAATATTTTCTGCCGATGTCGGTGTTTAAAGCATATTTTCCTCCTCCTACACTTACCCATTGATCAAAGTTATAACCGTACTTTATAGCCCTCAGAAAAATTTCCAGAAAAATCAAAAATATAATTGGAAGCAATACCAACACTGCGTAAAACCATTTATGGGTATCCATCCCTTTGGGAGGCGCTTTTTTCCCTGAAGCGTTAATAATCTTTTTTACTTCGCTGCGGGGTATATTATATTTTTTAGATATTTGATTTAAGGAAAGTTGATCTTTATCAGCCAGGATTTGCTGCCGTATTTCTTTGGATATTTTCATTCTAATTCTGTTTACTGATAATAGGACCTGGGGACGATATGAAAAA
>JBJKRP010000126.1:0-13888 GCA_046704565.1 Ignavibacteriaceae bacterium
TTTTCCTACTGCTGCTTGTTGTAATAAGCAACCGCAGGATTGCCTTTGCAGTTATTAAGCTGCTGGAGAAAAATAATTTTCTTAAAAAGCATCTTGAAAAAATTCACAATGCTTATGAAAGCTCATACTTGATGTTGAGACCGCTTCCGCTTTTATATATGACTATTATAAGCCTGGCTGCCTGGTCATTCGAATGTCTGGGGTATCATATAATTCTGATTAATTTTAACGTAGAGGTTAGCTACATATGGGCGGCGTTCGGCTACGGATTTTCGATTATAGTGGGAGCCTTAACTATGCTGCCCGGAGGTCTTGGCGTTACTGAAGGGTCTCTTACTTTCTTAATTATCAGGGAAGGCTATCAGAAAAACCTTGCCGTTGCCTCAACTTTTATCGTAAGAGTGGTTACTCTCTGGTTTGCTGTTTTGGTTGGAATACTTAGCGTAACTTTATATCAAAATAGATTCGGTAAGATTACCGTTGAGACGGTTTCAAGTTAGGGAGATCGATTAAAAAGCTATTGAAGAGGAAGATAATCCGGAAGGCATTACCGGGGATTTTGAACGTCAAATAAATGGTGCCGGTGAAAAAATCTTCTTAATTTGCAGCCGGAACAGAAAAAAATATGTGAGTTTATGAAAACAATTGTCAAGATTTCTTGATTTTCAGAACGACGCTTGTTATATTCAAAGGGCAGAACTGATTAAATTAATTGATGAAAAGGAGATAGTCATGTCAGATAACAATGTTGGAAAAGGTTTCCTGAGCGGCTTTATAGCCGGAGGTGCCGTAGGTGTGGTTTTAGCCTTGTTGTATGCGCCGAAGAGCGGCAAAGAACTTAGGCAGGATATAAAGAGCAAGAGCGACGGATACATGGATGATGCCGAAAAGTATATTGCCGATGCAAAGGTTAGAGCTAAAGATCTCATTAATGAAGGCAAGGAAAGATCCGATAAGATAATAAGCGACGCTAAAAGCAAGTCGGAACAACTGCTTCACGATGCGGAGAAAGTCTTCAATGATGCTAAATCAAAAGCTACGGATATAGTAAATACGGGTAAAAGTACGCTTGAAACAGAAAGCGGCAAATTGAAGGATGCCGTTAAAGCCGGGGTCGATGCTTATAAAGGCACGAAAAAAGCATAATAAATAAAACAAAAAATATATGAGTATATTATCGGTCTTTTCTATTATCCTGCTTGCATGTGCATCAGTACTATGTATTGCCTTAATAGTTTTTCTTAGCAAGGTATCCAAAGCTATTAAGGCAATTGAGCTTGAAATAAACGACATATCAACCGGGATGAAGCCTCTAATAGCATCCGCTACGAACCTCACCGAAAAAATGAACCAGATATCCGAGTCTGCCGGCGAACAAATGGAATCAGTAAAGAACATTGTAGTAAAAGTAAATGATAGAGTGCATACAATATTGTCACTGGAAGAAAAGATACGAGGAAGTTTTGAAGGTCCTGCGCTTGATTTAATCAGGAACATTTCGGCAGTTGCAAACGGAGTTGGTGCTTTTTGGAATGCCTTAAGAAGAAAATAAAACTTTAATCAAAATATAAATATCTCACCTTGAATCTAAGGAGGAAAATCTCTTGAAAGAATATGGCGCTGAATCAATTAAAAATATTGCTTTAATCGGTCATGGAGGAAGCGGGAAAACTTCGATATCGGAAATATTGTTATATACGGCAGGCGAAATAAACCGCATAGGAACTATTGCCGACGGAACGACAACTTCCGATTATACACCGAACGAAATAGAAAAACAAATCTCAATATCTACCTCACTCCTTCACCTGGAGTGGAACAATACCAAAATAAATATTCTCGATACTCCCGGTTACTCTGATTTTATTGGGGACGTTAAGTCGGCGTTGAGAGTCTCCGACACTGCTATAATTGTTCTTAAGTCTGCCGAAGGAGTAGAAGTCGGAACGGAAATAGCCGCAGGCTTTGCGAATGAATATAATCTTCCGCTTGCGGTGCTGATAAACAAAGTCGATAACGAGCATTCCACTTTTACAGAGACAAAGGATAAGGCAAAAGAAAGAGTCGCAGACAACGCGGTTGTAATTACTTTCCCGGCTAATGAAGGTTTGAACTTTAACACCGTAGTGGATGTGCTTGCTATGAAAGCCTTTCAATATGGCGACGCTGGCACCAAGAAAGTAGATATTATTGATGTCCCGGCAGAACTGAAAGAACAAGCCGAAGCCTACAGAACAGAGCTAATTGAAAAGGTTGCCGAGACTACCGAAGAGCTGATGAACAAATATTTTGAGGAAGGCAATCTTTCTCCGGAAGACCTTGAGAAAGGTTTGAAACTGGCTATCTTAAAGGGAAGCCTTCACCCTGTGTTTGCGCTTTCATCTTCAAAAGGAGTAGGAATAAATAACTTCCTGGATTTTGTATCTAAATATTTTCCTACGCCTGCAGACCGCGGCGGAGAAGAAGCTGCGTTAAAAGATTCCGGCAATAAAATTATAGTGAAGCCCGATGCTGCCGGCGAGATAGTAATGTTTGTGTTTAAAACAATTGCCGAATTGCATGTCGGTGAGTTATCGCTGTTTAAGGTATTTTCGGGAACAGCCTCGGCGGGACTTGATTTAGTAAATGAGACTAACGGAAAGACCGAACGGCTAAGCCAGCTTTCTGTTCTGAACGGACACAACAGGACCGATGTATCAAAGGTACTTGCAGGCGACCTGGGTGCGGTTGTAAAGCTGAAAGACACGCATACGAACAACACACTGACTTCTAAAAATCTTTCCGCCGTTATTACTCCTGCCGGATTCCCGGAGCCGGTAATCAGGAGCGCAATTGTACCTAAAGCAAAGGGCGACGAGGATAAAATTGCCTCCGGTCTTCATTCTCTGCATGAAGAAGATCCTTCATTTGCGGTAAAGTTTGATCCTGAAATTTCACAGACGATTATATCCGGTCAGGGAGAGCTTCAGTTATCGCTCGCGGTTAAAAGACTGAAAGAAAGATACGGCGTCGATGTTGATATAGTTGAGCCGAGAGTTCCTTATAGAGAGACAATAAAAGGAAGAGCGGAAGATATTGAATACAAACATAAAAAGCAGTCCGGCGGACGCGGGCAGTACGGTCATGTTCATTTTAAGATGGAGCCGCTGCCGCGCGGAAAAGGCTTTGAGTTCGAAGATGCAATAGTAGGCGGGGTTGTTCCCGGGAGATTTGTTCCTGCTGTTGAAAAAGGAATTGTTGAGACGATGCAGAAGGGAGTTATCTCCGGCAACCAGGTAGTTGATGTGAAGGTTGTTTTGTTCGACGGGACATACCACAGCGTCGATTCCGATGAAATGTCGTTTAAGATTGCCGGTGCACAGTGCTTTAAGAAAGGCTTCCTTGAATGTAAGCCTGTCCTACTGGAGCCTATTTATATTATAGAGGTTACCGTTCCCGAAGAATATATGGGAGACGTAATGGGCGATATTTCCAGCCGGCGCGGAAAAATATTAGGCATGGATTCGAACGGGCATTTCGAGATAATTAAAGCTCAGGTCCCGCTTGCGGAACTTTATAAATATTCTTCTACTCTAAGGAGTCTGACTTCGGGAAGAGGCATGCACAAACGCAGCTTCTCCCACTATGAGGAGGTGCCGAAGGAAGTTGAGCAGAAAATAATTGATGAATACAATAAATCCAGGGAGGAAGGTCATTAAGGTAAGAGGTATAGGGTATAAAGGTATAAGTGTAGGAGCACCGGCTATGTACTTTTATACCCATATACAATAAACTTACGGAGTATTATGGAAAGACTATGGTCGCCCTGGCGGTCGCAATATATTGATTCGATCCAGGAGACAGACAAATCGAAAGGCTGCGTACTTTGCGAGGCTTCCTGCAAGCAAGAAAACGATAAGGAAAATCTTGTAGTTGAAAAAGGTGAGCTGACTTTTACGGTCCTTAACCTGTATCCGTATAACAACGGGCATATGATGGTTGTACCGTACAGGCATACAAGTGATTTTGCTTCATTAACTGGCGCGGAGAAAATGGAAATTATGGATAAGCTTCAGCTTGCCGAGCAGGCATTGAGGATAGTGTACTCTCCCGAAGGATTTAATGTCGGCTTGAACCTCGGCAAGGTGAGCGGAGCCGGGCTTCATGAGCATATTCATTTTCATATTGTGCCAAGGTGGAACGGCGATACCAACTTTATGCCCGTCCTCGGCGAAGTTAAAGTGATCTCTCAGGATCTGATGGTCACGAAGAATAAACTAGTGGAAGCGTTCGGCAGGCTGAAGAAGCTATAACCTGTTTGCACTAAAATATTTTACATAATGAAAAAAGTCAGACGAAGCGGCGCGCAGCGAAATGTTTGGTATTAAAATTTCTTCCCAAGTAGCTTAGAAGCCGACCTCAATACTTATACGCCTTATTTCTCTTTGACTTACCGTACTTTCCTTTTGACTCCGCAAGATTAAATTGATTATGAATTGAAGCATAACAAGTTTTCTCCGACTATTTGATTATTTTTACAAAGATTGTTTTCGTATAAAATAAGACGTTTTTTGTTATGAAAAGAAGACATTTATTCTTTGCGGTTATGGTATTGTTGAGCCTGGTCTTTGTTTTTGCTTCCTGCGGGAAGAAGCGTGCAAGCAACAGGATTATATCAAGGAAAGGACTGCTTTACAAGGAAGGCAGCAATGTCCCTTTTACAGGCACGGAAAAATCCAAGGTGGCTGATAAGACTATCGAATATGATGTTGTTAACGGGAAAAAAGAAGGTGCCTTTAGGATTTGTTACGCGGACGGCAAACCACAGATAGTAGGACAGATGTACAATAATAAAAATGAAGGAATCTTCCGATATTATTATGACAGCGCCCAGCTCGAAAGTGAAGGCAGCTTTAAAAACGATGTCCCGGACAGTACCTGGACATGGTATTTTATCGACGGCAAAATAAGACAGCGCGGAAATTTTGCCTCCGGCAAAAGAGAGGGGAAATGGGTATCGTATAACGAGACCGGCGTCGTTACAAGCGAGAAGTATTTCCGTGACGGGAAAGAAATCTCCGGGTCTAAGATAAAGGACAAGAGTTCATAACGGAAAACAAAAATCTTTTATTCAAATTGACTAAGAAAAAACGATGAGAAAAAAAATAGAACTAGTATTCCTTGCGGCAGCAGCCGGCATATTGCTTGCCGGATGTTCTTCCACAAAAAGAATTGTAAAGGAAGCGAAGCCGGAGCCAAAAACCGAAGTGAAAACCAGGCTGAATGTTATAAGGAATAACGACTTTGAAGAGAGAAATTTTATTAAGTCAGAACACCTTAAATCCGTCGATAAAATCGAATTCGATTATAACTTTTGGGGGAATCTCGGCAGCCCGCAAAAAATTTCCCGGGTAAGTTATGATCCAAACGGGTTCATGACTGAAACGGTATTCTTTACAAAAGGCGGCAAGGTTGACCAGCAATATAAATATCAATATGATCAGAACGGAATGCGCGTTTCTACCGTAAGGTATAACGGCGACGGCATGGCTGACAAGACTTACAAGTACGAGTACAATAAGTTCGGTAATAAGATAAAAGCCTCGCGTTACAGCATGGCTGGCAAGCTTGAAAAATATTACCTGTACAGGTACGACGCTAACGGGAATCTTATAGAAGAGCTGTGGTACGATGCCGATGGAAAGCTTGAATACACGATAGATTATACTTATAACGGCGGCAATAAGAAGACAAAGGCAGTAAGCTTTAATGCCAACGGTGAACAGGTAGGAAAATCAGTATATAAATATGATGCTAAAGGAAATATAATAGAGGAAGACAGGTTTAAGGATGACGACGGCAGTCCTTCCGGCATTATACAGTATGTTTATAAGTATTATTAGGAGACGAATGTAACCGGCTAATAATAATAATGAATTCACCGGGACATTAAAAAAAGTTAGCGGATATATCAAATGTATAACAAGATACTGGAAGCGCGTGAATTGCTTAGAGGTAATGCAAATGTTACCCCGGTTATTACCTCGAGAACGCTTAATGAAATGGTAGATGCAAATGTATTTCTGAAATGCGAGAACTTTCAGAGAGCAGGCGCATTTAAATTCCGCGGAGCTTTTAATGCAATGTCAAAGTTTTCGCCGGAAGAAAAGTCAAAGGGTGTTATTACTTACTCATCGGGAAACCATGCGCAGGCGGTTGCGCTTGTTGGTAAGCTGTTAGGGATTAAAACGACCATTGTAATGCCTGACAATGCACCCGAAATAAAGCGTGCTGCAACTGCTGGCTACGGCGCTGAAATAATTGAATATAATCCTGCAGAACAGCAGAGGGAAGAAATTGCAAAAAGGATAAGGGATGAGAAAGGTTATACGCTTATTCCTCCGTTTGATCATGAAGATATTGTTGCAGGGCAGGGAACCGCAACTCTGGAACTTTTGGAAGAAGTAAAGCACCTGGATTATTTGTTTGTACCGTGCGGCGGAGGCGGCTTATTAAGCGGTTCTGCAATTGCTGCAAAAGGATTTGACTCTAAATGCAAGGTCATTGGAATAGAGCCGGAAGTTGCGGACGATGCTGTTAAATCATTCCGGACAAAAGTTTTGCATACGGTAAAGAACCCTCCGACTATTGCAGACGGAACCAGGACCGCATCGCTCGGTAAAGTTACCTTTCCGCTTGTGCTTAAGTACGTCGATGATATGCAAACGGTAACCGAGCGATCAATAATCGACGCCGTAAAATTTTTATTCTTCAGGATGAAGCTTGTAGTAGAGCCCTCCGGCGCACTTGGAATAGCTGCGCTTCTCAGCAGGTCTGTTAAGCCAATCGGTAGAGTTGGAGTTATAATAAGCGGAGGAAATGTGGATGCAGGGACTATGAGGAAGATAATCAGCGATAGATAGGTTAAGGCTTGGGGATAAGATTGGGGGGCAGCATCAATTTTCAGGAACCCGGAAAATGAAACTGCGGTATAATAAAATAGGAATCAGAGAGAAAGAAGAAGCCAATCATAATCTCTTCACGGATTATATGTCCATTAACATTTTAAATAATTTATTTAATGTTTATATTGAAACCCGGTTTGCGGATTAATTGGAAATAAGGTTTACCTTCAAAAATATTTTTGGATGAGTGTAGAGCTACATTTTAATAATCATAAGTTTTGTGTTGAAGCCGGTACCAACCTGTTTGAATTTGCCGGATCAGCCGGAATTAATATTCCTACGTCCTGTATCAGGCAGGGCAAGTGCAAAGAATGCCTGGTAGAGATTACCGCCGGAATGGAATGCCTTTCACAGCCTACTTCAAAAGAAGAGCATTTAAAAGATAATTTCAGACTCTCATGTCAGACCAATATTATTTCCGGATCAGGTGTTGTCAAATGCAATACTATGAGAAGGGGCAAGATGAGAATTGAAAGTAAATCATTCCTTCTTCCCTCAACTCATAAGAATTTGGAATTAGAACCTGCAGTAACAAGAGCAGGCGATAAGATATTCCTGGATGGAAAAGAAATAGACCGGTCCGTAAGCCCTATTTACGGTATCGCAATGGACCTCGGCACAACAACAATTGTGCTGCGGCTGGTAAATCTTGAAACCGGGGAAATTGCTGCCGATTCGTCTTTTGAAAACCCGCAAAGGTTCGGCGGCTCTGAAGTTATGTCCCGGATAAGATACGATACCGAGCATAAAGGTAAACTGCTTCAAAGAACGCTGGCGGGCTACCTAACACATGCAATCGAAGAGTTTCCTGTCGATCCTAAAAATATTTATGAGATAGTAGTAGCCGGAAACTCAACAATGCGCGATCTCTTTTTCAGGCTTAACGTTTATTCGATTGGTCAGAATCCTTACCGCTCAGTAACCGAAATTGAAATGGCTGAAGGGAAGCGGGCTACAACGAGCGTAACCGATTTGCCTAAAAGGCTGCTTCTCCCTGTAAATCATAAAGCAAGAATTTACGGGCTGCCGCTGATAAGCGGGCACGTAGGCTCAGATGCCGCTGCATGCATGCTTGCGGTAGACCTTGCGAACGAAGAGAGACTTGTTGCTATTATGGACATCGGCACGAATACGGAATTAATCGTCGGCAATAAGCACAAGATACTTGCAGCATCATGCCCTGCCGGACCTGCATTCGAAGGCGGAAGAATTTCAGGCGGAATGCCCGGTCTCCCAGGTGCAATCGAAAAGGTAAAAATTAATGAAGACGGCTCTATCTCAATTAAGGTTATCGGCGACAAGACTCCGCAGGGGATTTGCGGCTCTGGTTTAATCGATGTTTTGAGCGAGCTGCTTAAAAATGGAAAGATGAACAGCCTCGGAAGATTTACTGATGGTGAGGAAAATATTATTCTTTACCGAGACAGTGAGAATAAAATTTTTATAAGCGAAGGTGACGTCAACGAACTTGCGCAGGCAAAGGGTGCGAACGTAGCGGGCTTGCGTACGGTGTTCAATAAATACGGAGCCAGGTTCGATGAGCTTGATGTATTTTATCTTGCAGGAGGCTTCGGACGATATCTAAATATCGATTCATCAAAGCGGATAGGCTTAATACCGAACATTGATGAATCCAAAATTTTACAGGTCGGCAATGCTTCAATTGAAGGAGCTACAATTGCACTCCTTTCAATGAAAAAGAGGAATGAGCTTGAAGAGCTTGTAAAGAAGGTAAGCCACTGCCGACTTGAAACAGATCCTTCCTTCTTTGATTACTTCGTAGACGGATGCCAGTTTAACCCGGTTGAATCAACATTGATGGTGCAGAATGGATGAGTTAATTCTTCTGAAGCCGGAGATAGACGTGCAGGACGGCGAATATAAAAGACTGCTCGGTTTTCCAAAGAATTATATTTTTGAAGGTCGGGTGCTCGAGCTTGTCAGCGGAGCCCGGGACTGGTATTCTAAGAACGGCAGACCTTGGGTTTATGCATTCCGGACGGACGATGTAAAAATCAAGGACGATAGACTATCCATCAATTCCACGGAGTTTTCATCATCGACTCTTAAAGATCAATTTGAAAAGGCTAACGCTTCAGGCGCAATGATTACCGTAGTTAGCGCGGGACCTGAACTGGAAGAAATGACTGTTCAATTATGGAATGAAGGGAAACCGGACGAATATTTCTTTCTTGAAGTTTACGGCTCGGCAGTTGTTGAACATTTAATTACGGCAACAGGCTGGCGGTTTTGCGATTGGGCTGATAAAGAGCTTTTGTCGGTGCTTCCTCATTACAGTCCCGGTTATTCCGGCTGGCAGATCGAGGATCAAACAAAGCTTTTCCGGGTAATAAATGAAAGGATGTATAAAAAGCTGCCCGCAAAGATCGAGGTGCTTGAATCGGGAATGCTTAAGCCGAAAAAATCTATGTTTGCGGTATTCGGGATAACAAATGAACGGGATAAGATAAAGAATTTACGGGAGCTTATTCCTTGCGAGACGTGTCCCTTGAATAACTGCTCATACCGCCGTTCGCCTTATAAGAATAATCTCAACCAGATTGAAGATGTAAGCAGCTTGCAGCCAAAGCTTAATGCGGCATATGATAAGTCCGGGATCAAACGCAATAGAGCTGTTCCTGCCGCCGGAGTACTGGATCCAAAAGCAAAATATTCGGTTAATCCGAAAGCTTTGGAAAAATGGAGGAACAACAGATTAAAAGTTGAGATGCTTCCCGATTCATCCGTCAAGGCAGAATTCAGATATGAGGGAACTACGTGCTCAAACCTCGGACGCCCGATAAAATTTGATTACCATATAAAGCTAAGCTCCATAGAGCATGGATATAAAATAAGCGAGCTAAGATGCAGCCCTGCGGAAGATGACAGCGGCTTTGAGAGCATGTGCGAATACATAAGCGCACCCGAAGAACTGATGACTTCAATTGAAAGAGAGAAGCCGCTCTTAGGCAGACCGCTTAATGATATATTGGATTGGCAGAGAGCGTTTAGCCCGGAAGGATGCTTCTGCAGCGAGGACAGCCGCATGCATAAATGGGGAATTGCATTGGAAGTGCTTCACTATGCGCTTGCAATGCAGCTTGGTGAATTAAAGACGGTAAATGATTATCCGGAAGTCAATATGAACTTTAAGAATTAATTTGTAATATAAAATATCTGCGAGGAGAAAACAGTTGATTAAAATCTGCGACATAGACCAGGCTGCAAAGGAGAAGCTTCCGCCGGGCTTTACGGATAAATCCGGCATCGGTGTCCACTATACGGATGCATTCATTAAGCCGATGAATAAAACTCTTGAGGACGGTACAAGAATATCTTGCAAGCGGAAGGGCTTAAAGATAAACCTTGCAGTAGGAACAAAAAAAGGCGAGGGGTTGATGAGACGGCTCGAGGTAAGCAAAGACCCGGTAGTAATGCTCAACGCCGCTTTAAAAGAAGCCGCCGGGAAAGCCGGTATTGAAATAGAAATAAACGATAAAGAGATTTTAATTTCTTATTAAATATTTTTTAATAATATAAGGAAAGATAATGAGACCGGAACAATGGGAAACTTTTAAAAAGGCAGCCAGGCTTGAGAAGCTTGATAAAATACCTATGGCGATGATAATCGACAGCCCGTGGATTCCGGGCTACCTGGGCATTAACCATATGGATTATTACCTTGATCCTGAATTATGGTTCCAATCCAATTTAAAGATACACAATGAATTCCCGGATATAATCTTTATTCCTTCATGGTGGATGGAATACGGCATGGCGGCAGAGCCGTCCGCACTTGGATCAAAGATAAAGTTCTGGCAGGATAATACTCCGAGCGAATATCATACTCTTTATCATATTGAAGATATAGAGTTGTTCCCCGAATATGAGGTTGAAGCGGATGCTTTTATGGGCATGACCCTGCACAGAATAAAAATGCAGAAGCAGAGGATATTAGATAACGGCTATATACTTCCTTTGGTTACTTCAAGAGGTCCGCTTTGCACTGCAGGCTTTGTACGCGGTACTACGGAACTGATGATCGATCTTGTAGAGAAGCCGGAGTGGGCGCATAAGCTTATCAGCCTAAGTACAAATTTAATTATCGATTGGCTGAAGGCTCAGGCTAAGAATATGGGAGATACGGTCGAAGGAATTTTTATCCTTGATGACATAGTGGGATTTATAAATGAAGATCATTACCAGGAGTTCGCGCATCCTTACCTGAAGAAAATATGCGATGCATTTCCGAAGGACTGGATAAAAATCTATCATAATGATGCCGATATAAATGCATGCGTTGAATATCTTCCCGACTGCGGGTTCAATGTGTTGAACTGGGGGAAGCAGACGGACATTTCGGAAGTAAAGAGCCGCGTAGGCGGGAAAATATGTCTGATGGGCAACGTTAACCCGCTTGAGATCGGGGTACGCGGAACGCCCGAAGAAGTTTACGATGCGACAATTGAAGTCCTTGAGAAGAGCGGCGGCGAAGGAATTATACTTTCGGTCGGCGGCGGAACAAGCCCGGGAATGCCGAGGCAGAATATAGTCGCGATGCAGAAAGCGCTCGCTGATTTTAACTCAGGAAGATGATCTGTTCAATTAAGATATTTAGAAAGGAAACAAGATGCCCGATTATGCTTTAATGAATCAATACCTGTACGAAGGAAAAGCAAAGGAAGTCGAACAGATGACTAAAGACGCTCTTGCCGAAGGCAGGAGAGTACAGGAAGTCTTAAATGAAGGACTGATAGCCGGGATGAGCGTTGTCGGCGAAGATTTTAAATACAACATTCTTTATGTACCGGAAGTACTGATAGCGGCGCGCGCAATGAAAGCCGGCATGGCAATTCTTAAACCTCTACTGTCCGCTAAAGATACCGACGTGGAGCCTAAGGGCGTGCTTATTATGGGAACAGTTAGAGGCGACCTGCATGACATCGGGAAGAACTTAGTCTGCATGATGGCTGAGGGCGCAGGCTTCGAGGTGCATGACATAGGCGTTGACCAGAGCCTTGAAAAATTCTTAGCGGCGGCAGATCAGTTTAAGCCAAACATAATCGGCATGAGCGCATTGCTTACAACAACCATGACCTATATGAAGACCGTAATAGACGGATTTAAAGATAAGGGATTAGGCGAAATAAAAATGGCAATAGGCGGCGCACCTGTAAGCCAGATGTATGCCGATGAGATAGGAGCGGACGGCTACGGCGCCGATGCAAGCAGCGCAGTAGATATGTTCCTCGACCTGGTAGGTAAAAAATAATCACCGATTCAAAACAAGAGAGATAAACGTGGCTACGTTTCAGATTTTATACTGGCAGGATATACCTTCACAAATTAAAGTATGGGATGATTTCGATGAAGTAAAAGTCGAGCTTTCACAGAAGTTCATTACAAAAATAGACATGGCGGCAAAGCAGCAGGGCTTAACAGGCGAGGATGACTACTTAAGCCTGTGGCATTGGAGCGATGAAGAAGAAAGAGAAGGCACTGCGGAAGACGTTGCCGCAGAGCTTAAGAAACAACTGGAAGAATCTTAATTACTTAATTACATCAAAATATGTATTTTTGTATTAAAATAATTCTTAAGAATATCCGGTAAAAAAATGAGATCAATACGAAAAGCGCTTGAAGCAGGCAAGGTACTTGTTTCCGACGGAGCGTGGGGAACCTTTCTTCACGAGCTTGGATTGGAAGTAGGCGAATGTCCCGAGATATGGAATCTTACTCATCGCAATGAAGTTTTGAGCATTGCGAAAAGCTACATCGATGCGGGCTCCGATATGGTTTTAACAAACAGCTTCGGCGGACACCCTGTAAAGCTAAAGCACTACGGACTTAAAGACAAGGCATTCGAAATAAATGAGGCTGCTGCTGCAATCTCAAGAGAGGCGGCTGGAGATGATCATTTTGTACTCGGCTCTATCGGACCGTCCGGCGTAATATTGATGATGCAGGAAGTTTCGGAAGAGGAACTTTATGACGGGTTCCGCGTGCAGGCGGAAGCCTTGAGCAAAGGCGGTGCGGATGCGATTTGCGTTGAGACTATGTCCGCGATTGACGAGGCTTGTCTTGCAGTTAAAGCCGCAAAGGAGTTTACCGATCTTGAAGTGATATGTACATTTACTTACAACAAGACGGTGCACGGCTATTACAGGACTATGATGGGAGTTTCCCCGGAAGAGATGGTGAAAGCAGTTAAGGACGCGGGCGCCGATATAGTCGGTGCAAACTGCGGAATGGGATTCGAGCAGATGATTGAGATTGTAGAGGCAATACGCGGGATAGATAAGAACACTCCCGTACTTATCCATGCTAATGCTGGTATCCCGGTTATAAAGGGCGGCAAGACGGTTTTCCCGGAAACGCCCGAGATGATGAGAGTCAGGGTAAAGGAGTTAATAACTGCCGGCGCAAATATTATAGGCGGATGCTGCGGTACAACGCCGGAACACATCCGTGCATTTGTAGAGGAGATTAAAGGGTAGTAAGCGCATAGAGCGCAGACTGTCTGTACGCAGACCTGGCAGCAGTTGTTAATAAGAAGAGCATGCCCGGAATATGCAGCCTGCAACAGATGGAGAAAGTAAGTGAGAGCCTGTGAATGTGCAGTCAGAGTGTGTTCAGAGTGCATTCAGAAAGCATCAAGTATTTACCTGATATTTAGATAAAATGGTTCTTCAATTCAGTTACGGGGAAAAAATACATACCGGAATTAGATAATACCGCTTAATAAGAAAGTTTCCCGACGCAGGAAGTAATAGCTAAAGATAATATGGTACATACTTGCGTCTCAAATTAATATACGTAGTCAGCCCTTAAAAGCAATATAAGGCATTAAAATAAAGCCGATTAAGTTGAAAAAAGGTAAGTAATAAATGCAAGAATTAATATATTTGCATAAAAAATCTTGCAAAATAAAATGATAAAAAAGA
>JBJKRP010000127.1:0-8461 GCA_046704565.1 Ignavibacteriaceae bacterium
GCTTAAATACACGTATCTTTACAATCTCAAGCATAACTTAATCAATTCCAAAATTAAAAGCATAGATTATTTTACTTTTAAGGAAGAAGATCTTCTATTTATATTTGAATAGCTGGGCAGCCGGAGAGAATTGATTTAGCGGTTCGGAGCTATTTATAAATCGAATAATAAATATTGAATAAGATTGTTAATATTACCACCGAAGCTATGAAAATAGAAACCGGCTGGGCAAAGTTGTACGTTAGCATTCCGTTTTTTCTGCGGAAGATAATCCTTTTATCATAAGGATTGTAATAGAATATACCCCATATCCATAAGTCCGGCTCGTTTAATTTGCGGCTGCGCCACTCTTTAGTTTTAAAAATGTTTAACAGTTCCAAAACAATATTCAGAACCGCTAATGAAATTATCCACCAGGTAAAATAATATATGGTTTTCATGTTATTCTTTCCACTCTCTTTATCCCTAATCCTACCTTCGTCTCCGGCTTAAACAACATATCGTTAGAATCTCTTATTCAACTTAACTATTTCCCGAATTAAAAGCATAAAACATTTATAAATTTATCTCAGCAAGCTTATCCCAAAGGGACGGCTTTGCCGGCGTGGTCTCTGCAGTCTTTGCGTGAAGTGCCTTTTTTTTCTCGCAAAGCACGCAAAGAATCCGCAAAGAGCGCAAAAGATATTAAAATATTTCCAATCATTTTAAACGAATTCCAAAAACCAAAGACAAAGCTTCATTTATTTCTTCAAGTAATTGAGCAGAAATTCTTCCTCTTACTTTTACTAATCGAAGTTTATAATCTATAGGTCTTGTTTGCAGGCAATCGGCAATGGATTTTTTTGTCAATCCATTCGCGGCGGACGGCTCTATTTCCACATTTGTTTTTATTAAAGCTTTCTTTTCATTCCAGGCAGTGATTGGGACTACTTGAATGACAGGAACTCTTTCGTTGTAAATGTCATTTGTAACAATAACGCATGGTCTGATCTTCCCCGTTTCCGAACCTAATGTTGGATCTGAATTTACATCTATAACCATTCCCCTTTCAAGCTTTGTCATTCAGGCCACTCAGATATTGCAGATTTAGTTAATTCCTGCAGCTCGGAATCTTTATTATAAATCTCTGCATATAACTCCGCTGATCTTTTTAGCTTTTGGTTTTCCAGCTCTTTTTTAAAATGGTCAATAGCTTTACGGACTAATGAACTCTTATCTTTGAAACCATACGATTCGTGTCTGTTCAGAAAATCAATCTGTTTTTCATTTATATTTACTTTTACTTGCTGCATCTAAATTACCTGCTAACATTTTAAAATGAGACTAAAACTTACTGCCAATTTATAGTACTAAATTAAAAGAATCAACTCTCACCCTGAATTCAAATCCTGAGCGGGTAACCAATACTCCGCTTTGTGCTACTTTGTATTTCCTTTGTGGAACTTTGTGTAATGATTTTTAAGTTCGCTCATGAAGTGATCGCTTTGCGAAAAGTATCACAAAGTTTCACTTAGAAGAACTAAAATAAAAAAAGGCACTCCGCTTAAGAAGGGCTGTGTTGCAGGCGTAACTATTTTTTTAATCTAAAGGATCAACCTTTAAAAATTTGCAAAATTCGCATATTTAAAGTCAAAATGTGCATATTTTAAATTTCTACACGCATATTTTAATTTTCTTTTCCCATATTTTAACTTTTTATATGCACATAGAAATTTTCTTTACCCATGTTTTAAATTTCTTTCCGCACATAAAAGATTTCTTTATTCACAATTAAATCTTCTTTTTAAATAAAAAAGATTTTATTACGCGTAATTGAAATTTCTATTTCAGTATAAAAATTTTCTTTCTCACTATTTCAAATTTCCGGATGCGTAAAATAAATTTATACCTTCGTAAAGAATATTCCCTTTTGAACATTAAAGTTTTTTTAGTAAACATTTTAACTTCCTTTGCTCAAAAGAAAAAAATCTTTTTGAATATTCAAGATTTTATTCAACATATAAAAATTTTGAATTTTTTCGTGGAATTCTGTGTAAGAAGCTACACTGAGCAGGCACAAAGATTCGCAGAGTTATTCTAGAGGCTGATTCTTAAATTAACAGGGATCAGGCATTTCACCGGATGAGACATTCGGGCAATAATTCGGACGTTGGCATATGGATTAATAACTTAATTTGCAGTAAGCCTGCATAATGCAAATAAAGTATTGCCGGTATCGCCCAGGGTTGGTCCCCCCAGTAATCTTACTTCAATGCTGCTGAACTGGTCCGATGAGAGAGTATCTATAATACAGTATCTTTTCCAATACGGGCTTGTAATAGTAACGTCTTTGTAATATTTCAAAGAATCACCGGAGGATACCAGAATTTCTGCACCACCGGGATTTAATGAATCGTTTTTCCCCCAGAATGAAAACCGGTATATATGATTACCTTTCAACAGCTTTACATTTTGGCTTGCCTTTCCGAGTGCTATGAAGTTGGTATATTTTCCTTCCACGGTTTTAAGTGCAAGGCTCCATTTAACAATATTGAATGGCGGGAAATCGGAAACAAATTTTGTTAAAGTTGGATTAGTTAGATTCCAATTATCAGTTGAAGGCTTGCCGTTTATACTGAAGTCAGGATTCAATATAAGATTATAGCTTTCCGCTGGTCCGACAGGGTTACCGCATTGAATTAATAACAGCGGGATTAAAACCGGAATTATTTTCAATATGACCTTTTTCATAATATTAAATTAATCATCAAATTTTTATTGTGTGCTTAACTAATAAATTTACCATCCCTGCTCTTATTTTGCTGTTAAATTGAATAAGTTAAAATATGTTTTCCCCGGTTTGAACACTGCATTGCCGCCGCTTAATTCAACTTTAATACTATCAATTATAGCTGAATTCAAAGTATCTGAAATAGAATAATTAGTCCAATCCGGATTTTTAGGATCTATATATTTTTCGTCCTTATATACTCCGTTACCATATAAGATCATACTTACTGTACCTCCAATTGAATCAACCTTCGCCCAAAAAGATAATTTGCAGATATGATTTTTTAAAAAATAAAGGGGACTGTTTGCTCTACCGCGGGTCCCACAAGTACGCCTGTAGGTGTAGTCTCAAAAACATTAATAGTTAACGACCAATTACCTCCGCCGGGCGGTTTTTCATTAGAAAAATTCACTAAACTTTTCAAATCGGGAGTTACGTTCCACCCGTTTAAGGAAGCGTTGTTTTTTACCGCGAAAGAGGGATTCCGAATCAGGTTGGTATTGTCATCGGGTCCTGTAATGCTGCTGCACTGAACAAAAATCAGAGATAAGGAAAATATCAGAACAACTACCGCTGTCTTTCGCTTAAGGTATGTTTGATTCATAAAAACCCCCGCAAGTAATAATTTGATTAAGAGTATATAATCATTTTACGGCAAATTCGCATTTGCCTTTAAGAATTGCAATAGAAAAAATTCGTACTAATGGTTTTGTGATTCATCCATTTCGCATAACTTGTTATATCTATTTTTATATTTTAGGAATATAAATCATACTTTAATGATATGAATTCAAATACAAACGGAAACTTTAAAAGCAGGAGAGATTTTCTTACAATATTAATCGAGAAATTAGATTCCAGGAAAATTTACCTTCAAAGGATAAGCAGGAGCTATTCGAACTACAGGCTGCTTTTCTTTTTAATAGAGGTAATTGTCTTTTTCGTTCTTTTTTTCTCGGCTTCTAATCTTGCCGCGCTAATTTCGTTATTTATTTTTATCTCCGTCTTTTCGGTTATTGCTCATTTCCATAATAAGCTTGAGCGCGGAATAAAAAAGCTGGGCATCTGGACAAGTATTAAAAGCACCCACCTTGCGCGCTTAAATCTTGACTGGCAGAATATACCTGCGGCTGATTATCCGCAAGGCGATAAACCGCCGCAGAAAACGGATCCCAATGAAGTAGACCTTGATCTGACAGGAAATGAATCCTTGCTCCAATTAATAAATACAGGAACTTCCCTGCAGTCGCGGGAGATGCTGAGAGCATGGCTTAATGAGAAAGAGCTTTCAATTAATACTATTGCAGAAAGGCAGAAAATAATAAAGGAATTAATTCCTCAAGCGGCATTCAGGGATAAATTAATTCTGCACTCTATTTTAGCTTCGCGCCATGAATTCAACGGCGGGTTGCTGCTTAAATTCTTAAACAAAAAAGAAGCACTGCCGGAGCACTTTAAGCTTACCTTTGCGCTGCTGGTTGTTTTAGCGCCGCTTAATGTATTTCTTTTCTTATTATATACCTGGCATATTCTGCCGGCTTACTGGTTAATTACCGTGTTAATTTATTTTTCACTTTATCATTACGGCTATAAAGACAAGGAAAAGCTTTTAGGCGAAGCCGAATATATTTCAGACGAGCTAAACAAGATTGCCGGCGTGTTCCAGTTTCTTGAAAGATACAGATACAAGGCAGGATCAAAATTGAGCGGAATGTGCAAGCTATTTAAAATTGCCGGGCGTCAGCCTTCGGTGCTGATAAATAAGATCAAGGATACTGCCGGGATGCTGAGAATGAAAGAGGCAAATCCCTATGTATGGAGTATGCTCCTGGTAATATTCCCTATGGAATTTTATTTTAAGCTTAAGCTGAATAAATATAAACTCCTGGTTTCGGGAAAGCTGGATACGTGGCTGGAAGCCTGGTACAGGTTAGAGGCACTCTGCTCACTTGCTAACTTCGGATATTTAAATCCCGGCTATTCTTTCCCGGAAATAATAGAAGATAATAATAAGATTATTTTCCGCGGCATTAAGCTCGGTCATCCGTTAATTAAAAATGAAAATAAGGTGTGCAATGATTTCTCCTTTAACCCGGAAGGAGAGATAGCATTGATCACCGGATCGAACATGTCCGGCAAAAGCACATTTATCAGAACGCTGGGAATAAACCTTTCGCTTGCATACGCAGGCAGCGTTGTTAATGCGTACAAGCTTGAAGTTTCTCTCTTCGATTTATTTACATGTATCAGGATTAATGACTCACTTACGGACGGCATTTCTTTCTTCTATGCGGAAGTTAAAAGATTAAAGACGCTTCTCGATAAAATAGAAAAATCAAAGCATCCGGTTTTCTTTTTAATCGACGAGATATTCAGAGGGACAAACAATATTGAAAGGCTGAAGGGCAGCTCGATGCTAATCAAAAAGCTTGCGGAAACAAATGCCGCAGGCGCAATTGCAACTCATGATCTTGAGCTTATCAAGCTTGCAGACTTTATCTCAAAAATAAAGAACTATCATTTTAAAGAGGATATAAAAGAAGGGAAAATGATTTTCGATTATAGTCTGAACGAAGGTCCGTGCCCGACAACCAACGCATTAAAGATAATGAAGCTTGAAGGCTTGCCTGTAGAAGAATGAGTTTGAAGCATCTAATGCTTTAATAAACAGAAGCGTGAAACCGGAGATCAGAACCGACCTCTGACTTCCGATCTCTTTAGGTTGAACTTATATTTTTTTATCTGCAAAATTGTCTAAGTGTATCTCTCAGGATATTTACTCCCCATCTAATTTCTTCTTTATTGAACGCGGTGTATCCTAGAATTAGCGCCGGCTTTCTTTTGTATTTAAGAATGCAGTCTGAAAGAGCGCGTGTTGTCAGGCTGCTGCAGTTAAGCGCTTTTGCGACTTCCTTATCGTCTAAATGCTCGGGGAGCCAGGCAAGTATGTGCATTCCCGCGGAAGAAGGCTGAACTTTAATTAATCCGTCGAGTTCTTTTTTAATCTCATTGATGAGGAACTCCTGCCTCTCTTTGTAAAGCATTCTCATTTTCCTAATGTGTCTTGTAAAGTGTCCGTCTTTCATAAACTCGGCTAAGGCAATCTGATCCAATACCGGACTCTGCCTGTCTATTACGCATCTTTCTGCAACGAATGCGTCGACAAGATCAATCGAAGGCAAAACAAGATAACCCAGCCGCAGCCCGGGAAAAAGAACTTTGCTGAACGTACCTACATAAATTACTTTTCCGGTTTTATCCATTCCCTGTAACGACGGGAGAGGGTTGCCTTCATACCGGAATTCGCCGTCATAATCGTCTTCAATAATCCATAAATTATTTTCACCGGCAAACTCGAGCAGCTTTAATCTTCTGGCTATGCTCATGGTAGTTCCGAGCGGATACTGGTGGGACGGCGTTACATAAATAAAATTCGCGTCCGGGGAATGTTTAATTGCATATTCAATCCTGACTCCTTCATCATCAACCGGGACGGGAACTATATTAACTTTAGCGGAGCGGATCGCTCCTCTTACGCCAAAGTAAAACGGATCCTCAAGCAGAACCTTATCGTTTTCTTTCATGAGGATTTTGCTGATCAGATACAATCCCTGCTGTGAGCCGTTCACAAGAAATATTTGTTCAGGCGTACAGTTAACAGCCCTGTAGGTTTGCAGATATAAAGCTATTTCTTCTTTCAACAGCTTATATCCGGTCCCGTCTATCTTAGCCAACTGATGCGGCGGGAAGCTGCGCACGGCTTTATTAAAGGTCTTTAGCCATAATTCGAAAGGAAAATCTTTTACGGAAGGTATACCGTGCTGAAAAGGTACAAAATTATTTTCAGGCATGCTGCGCTGTAAAGATGAAGTCTGCGCCGGTACCTTTTTAGATTTGGAGTCAACTAAATGATATTTGGAGCTATCTTGCTGATCAGCTTCTTTCAGCAATTTGTCCGGAATATCATCAGCAACATAAGTTCCCGCGCCTGCTTTTCCCTTAATGTATCCCTCGGCAATTAATTGCTCGAAAGCGAGTATGATGGTATTTCTTGAAACGTTAAATTCCTCAGCAAGTGTACGAGTGCCCGGCAGTTTAAGTCCGCATTTTAACCTGCCCGATAATATCGAAGCTCTGATTACATTATAAAGCTGTGTGTATAATGGTACGGAAGATGAATTATCAAGTTGAATATTAACAAATGGAATTTCTTCTACTTCTTTGGGCATTTTACTTATTATCTCGTTGGAATTAAGCTAAAATAATTTGAAACGATAATCTATAATCGGACTTTAATCATATAACAATTTTGATATAAAACACCGGTATCGATTTTCAAATAAATCAACATATGCCGCATCTAACTGGTACCATAAATTTAATAATAGCGGTTCTTTCCCAGTAAGATATTATTAGATAATTTTTTTATATACGTTTTGTGTATATGATTATATGCCGGCGGGAAGCCATATCAAGCTAAATACCTGACCCGGCTTACTGTCGGCTCGTATTCAGTCCTGATTGCTTCAAGTTGGAATTCTTTTCTAATAGAAGGATACTATAATGAAACTAAATTTCGGAAATAATATTTACGGCTTGGGAGCCATTGCTCTGGGCATTATCACGCTGGTCTGGCGTCAGATCGATTTGCTTGGTAGCCTTTCCCATACAGTAATACTGGTGTATATTGTCGGCATCGTAGAACTCATCGGAGGCTTGGCAATTCAATGGGACAGAACCTTGAAATACGGCGCCGCAGTGCTTGCTGCCGTCTATCTTATTTTTACTCTTTACCTAATTCCCCCTATAGTCGAAATGCCTCTTGTCTATAGCAACTGGGGAAATTTTTTTGAAGAGCTTTCTATTGTTTTAGGCGGAGTAATTGTTTTTGCGTCCGCTGCCGAAAGTTACCGGGAAAAACCAAGAAAGATATTAAGAGCTGCGTATATTTGCTTCGGGATATGTGTAACTTCATATTCTCTGTACCAGCTCTTTTATCTTTCCTATACTGCAAACTTAGTTCCGAAGTGGATCCCTCCGGGTCAAATGTTCTGGGCAGTAGCAACATCAATAGCCTTTGCCGCTGCAGCTTATGCAATACTTTCCGGGCGCTCGGCTCTTTTAGCATCCAGGCTGCTTGTTATAATGTTTATCGGTTTCTGTGTGTTTGTTTGGTCGCCGGTTTGCTTAAACAGTCCGTATGGATTTACAGGCTGGAATAGTAATGCGGTAACCCTTGCTGTTGCGGGATCGGTTTGGATATTTGCCGATTTCATTTATAAGTCCGAAGCCGCTACGCAAAGCTTGCCTGTAAATTCTGTGCTGCTAAGAGAATTGACAACAACACAATAACTCTAACTTTTAGAATTAAGCACGGAAGAATTGCAGGAGTATATGAATAAATATTTTTTCCCAAAAAATACTTATTCAATTAATGATAATAAAGTTATACTCATTGGACGTACATTTTTTGCAGCCGGAATATTCGGAATCGGAGCCCAGCATTTTATCTTTTCTCATTTCATAAGAGTAATAGTGCCGTGGTCGCCTGCCTGGCTGCCGGTTAAAACCCTGCTGCCTTATCTTATGGGAACTTTTCTCGTCTCTTCCGGTTCTATTATTATCTTCGGGAATAGACCGCGGTTATTTGCAGCAATATCCGGGATCGTATTTCTAATTTTATTTGTGATC
>JBJKRP010000128.1:0-3125 GCA_046704565.1 Ignavibacteriaceae bacterium
CGTTCAACTTCATTTTCTGTAATTCTGTTAAAGCAGATCCCAGTGTATTTTTTATTATCTCAAACTCTTCTTCAGATAATTCAGCCTCTGCCGACTCAAAAATTTCCTTGTTGGCAAGAAGATGTTCCAGCTTTATTTTCTCGCTTATCTTTGCAGTCTTTTTTAACGACCTTATTTGCGAAATATAGTTCTTAAGCTTTTCTTTATTAATAGTAAGTGCACCTTCACCGAAGCCGTTATTCTTAATTTGAATAACAACCGAGAGCTTTCCCCGGTTTATTTTATTTTTTATTACTTCGCGTATATCAAGTTCCCTGCTCATCAATGAATAAGGGAGCTTTAACGCAATATCCAGGTACCTGCTGTTAACGCTCTTAACTTCTGCTTCTACCTTGATCTTACCGATTTCGGCAGTGCCTTTGCCGTATCCGGTCATACTGTAAATCATAATTCGCCTTAATTAAAGACTACAAAAATAACGATTTAATTCTTGGTAACAAAGTTGGAACTTATGATAAAATAGAGCTTATATCTCACGGCAACTAATTATATAATTGCTCAATTGCCGGATTGCCTGCAAACAGCTTTCAGCCTAAGACAATAAGTCGCTTACTAAGAAGAAATTTACGAGTTAAAATGCCTCTCCAAGTCCGAAGTTAATGACCATATCTTTTTGTAGAACGTGATCTTTCTTTTGCCACAAAAATTCATGATATTTAGGATCATAAAACTTAAAACCGAAATCTACCCTGAAGGGTGCAACTGGAGTGTAATATCTTAGTCCGAAACCTACCGCAACAGCAACGCTGTTCCAACTGAAAGTATTATAGCCCAGCCATGTATTTCCAAAATCCGTAAACAAAGCATACCCGACATTTTCCCAAAACTTGCGGCGGAACTCCATTGAGCCTTCCACAAGGAAGCTGCCTCCCTCAATATTAATATTGGTAATCCCCGGAATTGTTCTAAGATGAGGGCTGGCTGGCGGTACAAGCTGGTTGCTTCCCCAACCTCTTATCGACGTACTGCCTCCCGCAAAAAAAGTTCTATTAATCGGAACACCTGAAAAGCTGCCGTAATAAACCTGGATGTCCCCTACCTTCAATTTGAAAGCGGCAATTGAATTTTGATGCCTATCTAAAGTAAGATAATATGAGCCGCCCAATTGTAATTTGTAAAAGCCGGCTTTGCTGGAATTCTTTTGCGGGAATGAATTGCCTTCTTCTATGTGGAATGACAGATTGTAGCCGCGCGTAGGGAAAAGTATATTATCCGCAGTAGTTGCAGCGGCATCGGCAGCAATATCCGAGACTAATTTTATCGCAAGGCTGTCCGGCAAAGTGCGATAATCTTCTTTTGATTGCTCAACAGTATATGATGCACTTAAGTGATTGATAAAAGTGTAAACAGGCATCTCAAAGTCAAAGGTAACTTTTGAACCTAATAGTGTGTTATAGTAATAAGGCTGTTTATTAATAGTTGCATAAGTCTCCCATGTGGCGAAAATCGGTTTTTCAAAAACGTAAGGCTGGTTCAAAACAATTCTGGAATCAACGTATCCGTTAAGCGTAGTATCATAAATTGAAAAAGCTTTTATAAGATTGCCGAAGTCGACTTGGAAAATATTTTGAACGCCAAAGGAAGTGCTGATAGTGAGCTTTCTGGCATCGCCAAGGAAATTCTTTCTAATATATGAAACGCCGAGACCGGCATTAAAAGCGTTCTGCTGGTTGTTAAGAATTATTTCCGGATCCATTTCATTCAGCAGCCCGATGTTTGCGCTCATCTCTATAGGTACTTTGCTGTCGGTGGTGTCGCTTTCTTTAGCTGCCAGCATAACCGAATTAAACAGCCCCGTCTGGTACAATCTCAATTGACTTTGTCTCAACACATCCAGGCTGTACAATTGTCCTTTTTTAATTCCGGAAATATCGCGCAGCAAACCATCTTCAACAAAATTTGCCCCAACTCCGGTTTTATTAACCAGAACGGTATCAATCTTATACAGGTTGCCGAGAGAAAAATAAATATTTACGTCCGCCTTATAATTAACAGTATCTTTCAGGACCACGGTGCTATCAAGCTTTATATACATGTACCCGTTATTGTGCATGTAATTAATAAATTTCGCAGTATTGTTTTGAACGACCTCCTGAGAAAATCTTTGGTTTGTATCGAGAGCAATATCTTTGTAAACATTATTATACAGATATTTCGGAAGCCTGGAAATACCGAAAAGATTTAATTTCCCGAAGTAAGATGGTCTGTTCTCTTCGATAATATAATATAAGTCGACCCTTCTATCGGCGGTGTCAACCTTATACTTATATCCGAACTTTGCATCGAAAAAACCGTTTGAGTTATAGTATTCTTTTAGCGCGGTTAAATCAATTGGGATATTAGTTGAATCAAAATATACCGGTTCTTTACCAAGGCTTGAAAACGAATGAAGGAATTTCCAGAACCACCATGGAGTTGGTCGGGAATAAATTAAATCCTGCAGAGATGAAGACGAGAAATAATTGTTTCCGAGGAAGTTGATAGAATTAAGTTCATATCTAATCCCCGGCTGGGCGAATAGTTGCAAGCTTGATATAAAAAATAAAATGAGTACTTTTTGTTTCACGAATTTTTAAATTGAATTCTACTAATCTTTTGAAGATTACAATCAGTATTTTGAAACCACATCTTTCGAAATAACTTTCAGCGTAGGATAGTCTCGTTTAAAGTTGCTTATAAAAAATCCTTTTACCTGAGGAATATCTATATTGTCCGACAGGTAAAGTGAGACCGGTTTATCCGGCTGAGTAACTAAATGAGCATAATAAGTTTCCTTCCGGTTAAAATTTACCAGGTAGGAATAAACTTCACCGCCGCCGCTGCCGATAAAATAATCCTGGGAATTGTAATATATTAATTCGTGGTCGAAGAAAGGAAACTTAATTTTCTGTACAAGACATTGTTTAAACGAGCCGTTTAGCTGCGGCGTCTCGTACACCTGTTTCAACCGGTCGCCGGTCATTTTTAACAGGATAAATTTGATGCCCCACTGTTTAGGCGTTTGAATTTCAGACCCGGCGGCAATCTCAACAACAGTATCCATATCGAACTTACCTTTGTATGCA
>JBJKRP010000129.1:0-7940 GCA_046704565.1 Ignavibacteriaceae bacterium
AAAAACAAAAAAGCCCGATTTCATTACAAAATCGAGCTTTTGAAGTGGGCCCGGAAGGACTTGAACCTCCGACCCGCTGATTATGAGTCAGCTGCTCTAACCAACTGAGCTACGAGCCCTAAAATTTAGCTTTCAAAAATAATATTTCAACTCACTTTTTCCAAACTATACTTTCTTCTCTAAATATAAAAAAAGACTCAAAAGGTTCTTTGAGTCTTTTTTTTATTTGTGGAGCTAAGGAGGATCGAACTCCTGACCTCTTGAATGCCATTCAAGCGCTCTCCCAGCTGAGCTATAGCCCCAGTATCAGTTTCAATTTTCAAACAACAACTTAGCGTTGAGCAATACTGCCCGATTGTATTTCCCGAGATTGAATCGTGCCGTTCTGCTGTAAGCAAACTAACCGGAATCTTTCTGCGAAAGATAGCGAAGATTCCTTTTTCAATCAACCGGCTAATTTTGAGATAGCCCTTTATTTTCTTTGAGGTTAACCAATTTAGTCTTGCTTAGTCTCATTCATCAATCTATTTTAGCAGCAAATATTTTAAAATAATATGAACTCAAAATATATCTTTACCCTTTTATTTGCTGCTGTCGTTTCTATAATTTTAATAAGCTGCAAAGACACTGTCACTGCTGACCAGCTTGATAACACTGTAATCCCCAGCTCCAACGTAAGCTATTCGAAATATATTCAGCCTGTCTTCAACCTGAAATGTATTAACTGCCACGGCGGAGGAGAGACTGATGGCGGCGTTAACTTAACTACCTGGTCGGGTACTACTGCAGATCCAAGTGTGGTTTCGCGAGGGTTCCCCGATAATAGCTCAATCGTCTGGTGCGTTGAAGGTAAGCCGGGAGTTTCTCCAATGCCTCCGGTCGGCTCTCCCTATAAGCCTTTTACTACCAACCAGGTGGACGGATTGAAAACGTGGATAAAGGAAGGAGCCAAGAATAATTAATATTTTCATATCCATTTCATTTCTTTATACCATTCGCAGGTCCTTTTTATTCCTTCCTCAATAGGTATGTTTTGCCTGTAGCCAAGTTCCCTGATAGCCTTAGTTGTATCGCAGGTCCAGCTATGCTGCGTAATATCTCTTGCTTTTTCTATGTTAAGAGTTGCAGGCTTGCTGCTGAACATTGCAAAGAACTGTGCAACAGCCGCTATGGTAAAGACGGCAGAATGAGGAACTTTTAATTTCACTGGTTTTTTGTTAAGTACTTCAGCAGTAATTTTCCCTACCTCGTCCCATGTATAATATTTCTCCGAGCTGATGAAATAAGTTTGCCCGGATGAGTTATCCGATGCTGCCGCTAAATAAAATCCTTTTACCAGGTCTGCAACATGAAGTATGCTCAGCTTCTTTTCATCAAAGCCGATTGTTGTCATCAGTCCTTTACTGAATGTCTGGAAAAAAATAAATATTTCCGTATCGCGCTCGCCGAATATGGCAGGTGCGCGGCAAATGGTTACCGGCAGCCTGTCCATATAAGATTTTGCAAGCTCTTCCTCGGCAAGCTTGCTTCTGCCATATGTTGTTATCGGTCTGCATACCGTAGTCTCATCAACCGGTATACCGTTTAATGACGGACCAACTGCAGTTTGACTGCTGACGATCAGAAACTTTTTTAAAGTAGACTTAAATTCCAGGGCTGAATCCAATAGGACTTTAGTCGTTTCAACGTTCCCCTGGAAATACCCTTCAGGCGTTTTGGACTTAACGACTCCGGCTACATGATAAAAATATTCGGCACCAGAAAAAATTTTTCTCAACTCTGTGCGATTTGTAAGACCACAATCGTAAATCTCAACGTTCTTGCCTTCCAGCCATCTAAGTTTGCTAGACTTTCTTGTTATACATCTAACGCAAAAATTCTTACTGATTAATAGATCAACTAAATGACTTCCTACAAATCCGTTTGCACCGGTAACTACAGCTATTTTTTTATTTTCCATTTCTAATTTTTATTTGTTTTTCTTTTCATTTAATCATACATTTTACGGCGAAATTTAACAAATTTATCTTACTTAATTAAAAATAAAATTTATTTTTCTCGTCATACAACCGAGGAGGCGTATTGGATTTATTCAAAAAATGTTACGAGTTCACAAGGGCTGATGAAATTAAAGCATTGGGGTTGTATCCTTACTTCAGACCTATAGAAGAAAACGAGGGACCGGTAGTTCAAATTGAGGGAAGAAAAGTAATTATGGCTGGTTCTAACAACTACCTCGGATTGACCGCGCATCCTAAAGTTAAAGAGGCTGCCGTTAAAGCTATTGAAAAATACGGGACAGGCTGTTCCGGTTCCCGGTATTTAACCGGCACGCTTGACTTGCATATAGAGCTTGAAGAAAAACTTGCTAAATTTTTTAATAAAGAAGCTGTACTCCTTTTCAGTACCGGCTATCAGACTGCACAGGGAATTATTCCTACATTGGTTCAGAGAGGCGAATACGTTGTTTCGGACAAGGACAACCATGCGTGTATAATAGCAGGCAACCTGATGGCGAAGGGCGCAACTGCTGAGTTTGTCCGTTATAAGCATAACGATATGGAAGACCTGGAAAGAGTAATCTCAAAGCTTCCTTTAGATGCCGGTAAGCTGATAGTAAGCGACGGAGTCTTCAGTACCGGCGGTGAAATTGTTGAGCTCGATAAGCTAAACCGGATTGCAAAGAAGTATCAGGCAAGAGTTTTAGTTGACGATGCCCATGCAGTGGGCGTTATCGGGAAAGGCGGAAGAGGTACTGCCAGCGAATTCAATCTTGAAAATGAAATAGATCTTTCTATGGGAACCTTCAGCAAAACGTTTGCGTCTTTAGGCGGATTTGTTGCTGGCGGGGCTAAGGTAATAAACTATTTAAAGCATCATTCACCGGCATTGATATTCAGTGCATCGCCTACACCTGCCTCTGTAGCCGCCACTCTGGCTGCTCTTGACGTACTTGAAGCAGAGCCGGAACGCGTTCAAAGGCTGATCCGCAACGCCGAAAAGATGCGCAGAGGTCTTAAGGATGCAGGCTTTACCGTACTCGAGGGAAGAACTGCTATCGTGCCCGTTATAGTAGGTAACGATGATATAGCCTTTAAGATGTGGAGAATGCTGTACGATGGCGGAGTATTCGTCAACGTATTCATCTCCCCCGGAGTGCCGCAAGGAAGGCAGATGATGAGAACAAGCTACATGGCTACACACGAGGATGAGCATCTTGACGCCATACTCGATATCTTTATCAATACCGGCAAAAAATTAGGACTTATATAATTGTTTAATTTCTTTTTCACTTAAGGCATACCATAGAGCAGAATGGTATGCCTTTTTATTTTTATGAGGCAGGAAAATGAGTTCAATACAAATTTCAACTGTTCGTTCTTCAAAAGACCTGATGCGGTTTATAAAATTCCAGTGGAAAATTTATGAAGGCGACAGATACTGGGTTCCGCCTTTGCTAATGGACAGAAAGAAAATATTAAGCAAAGAAAAAAATCCTTTCTTCAAGCATGCCGAGGCAGAATATTTTCTTGCTGAAAGAAACGGTGAGCTTGTAGGAAGAATAGCCGCTATAAAAAATGATCTCCATAATAAATATCATAACGATAAGGTCGGCTTCTTCGGCTTTTTTGAATGCATCAACGACCAGGAGGCAGCTAATGCACTTTTTGACGCAGCCAAAAACTGGCTGAAGAGCAAGGGACTGGATGCAATGCGCGGTCCTGCTAATCCTTCCAGCAATGATGAATATGCAATGCTGCTTGAAGGCTTTGAAGACGAAGCAAGAATCCTGATGACCTACAATCCGAAATATTATTTAAGCCTTTGCGATAATTACGGCTTCAAAAAGGAGAAGGACCTCTATGCGTACAAGCTCGAAAACCATAAAGTAATCTCTTCGGAAAAAGTAAAGCGTGTTGCAGAACTCGCACAGAAAAGATCAGGTCTGAAAATAACCCAGCTCGATATGAAGAATTTCAACTCGGAAGTTGAAAAGGTAAAGTATGTTTATAATAAAGCCTGGGCGCCTAACTGGGGCTTTGTACCAATGACCGACGAGGAACTGGATGCAATGGCTAAAGATCTTAAACCGCTTGCCGAGCCCTCTTTAGTACTCTTTGGAGAAATTGAAGGCAAGCTCGTGGGCTTTGCATTGGTACTTCTCGACTACAACTACATCTTCAAGCAATTGAACGGAAAGCTTTTCCCGTTCGGCATTATAAAGCTTTTTACCGAGAAGAAGAAGATCAAATGGTGCAGGATTATTACCCTTGGTATTATTCCCGAATTCCAGAAGCGTGGTCTGGATTCGGTCTTTTACTGGGAAATAGTAAACCGCGCTCATAACCTCGGAGTAGACCTCGGTGAGGCAAGCTGGATCCTTGAAGATAATGAAATGATGAACCGGGGCGCAGAAGCCTTAAAGGGAGAGATATATAAAAAGTACAGAATTTATCAGATAGATATCTAAAACGATCTTAAAATTGCCGGAACAGTTCTTACAAAACATTCCGGCAATTTTATTTTGTATAAGCCCATTAACATTTATTGATTTGACAGAAGAATATTATCATACATTCCTGTATGAGATGGATCTATCTGTTTCAACAATCTGAAGATGCTCTTATCCTTATAATTCTTCAGGTAACTTACAATTGTTCCGCTGTTAGCATCAAAAAAGACTCTCAACAGAACGGAGCCGAAATCTATCTTATTATTTAAAGAAGCTATAGTCTTCATAGTTGCGGCAATCTTTTCCATTCCTTTTTCTTTATTCACGTTTTCATAATAATCAATACCGTAATAATATTGATAATAGGCTTCTCTAAAAGGTCTGTATTTATCGTTAAGAACATTTTCAACCAGAGTTTCTCTGTCATATAGACCGGTTCCTTTGGTCCAGCCCTTTGCAAAGCTGCTGTTTGCGGCAAGGTTATCAATGTTTATTGCGCGGTTAAAAAAAGGGGTACCGCCAAACTCGACCCAAGAATCTTCATTAAACCCGATAATTATACAAGCATAGTAATCAAGAAAGCTGGTCAAAGGGTCGAACACAGATTGATTCGGATATAAAGCCTGTCCCTTTTGATAAGTAAATGCCCACGACGGGTCGTTTATCCTGAGTACTTGCAGTATCTTGTCGGAATGATAGATGGGTCTCTGGCTGGTAACAATAACCTGTGCGGTAAAGTTTCCGTCGCTTGAAGCAGTAAGCATAAGGATATTCATAGCACAGTTTATCTTATCATATTTCCAGTCGCTGTTTGTAAATCTTGTTTTGTTCATGTAGTCGGTTACAGCCTGATTGAATCCTGAGAGAAGCGAGCGCTCGGAGATAGCAAGATTATCCATGTTAATTGATATCGTGCAGTTAAGCTCCTGCGAAAATGCTACCGAGCCAAAAATTATGAATATAAAAATTATGTACTTCATTTTTGTAAAAATCTCTTTTTAAATTTGTTTTAAAATAGGAATTTCGATATTATCGAACAACTAATTAAAATATATCTTTTAAAATGAAGCCGGGGTACTTTCAAATTGTATTTTTCTTAGTGTTTTCCGGTTCTATTCTTCCGCAGATAGACCCGGGTGCAAAGCAAATTGCGCTTTCGCATGCCGATGTTGCCTTATGTACCGACGTCTTTAAGCTGTTCACAAATCCCGCTTGTCTTTCCGAAATTAAGTGGAGTGAAGCCGGCGTTTATTATTCGCCCTCTCCGTACGGTAAAAGTGAAATGGCAAACGGTTATGCAGCCTATAATGAGCCCTTCAATTGGGGTTCAATTGCAATCGGCGGAATGAGCTACGGCTTTAATCTTTATAAAGAGAACAGAGTACTGCTCGGCACTTCATATATCCTTTATGATAAATTCTATTTAGGCGCTGCAATAAATTTCCATACAGTCGCCATTAAGAATTACGGGTCGGCAAATGCATTCTATCTTGACTTAGGCGTGCTTGCTTATATTACCGGGAACATACGCTGGGGGTTTTCATTTCATAATGCCAACCGTACAACGTTCGGTAATGATAAGGACCAGATACCGGTAATATTCAGATCAGGCTTTAGCTTTGATGTCGCTAAAAACCTTTCTCTCAACTCTGCTTTCGAGAAAGATGTAACGCAAAATGCAGCGCTTCTGCTCGGAATAAATTATGAGCCGGTAGAATATTTCTCAATACGAACCGGATTTTCAAATGAGCCTTCAAGCTTTACCGCCGGCGTTGGGATCAACTACTCTCTCTTCGCTCTTGATTATGCGGTCTTTACTCACCCGGATTTGGGATTAACCCATCAGGCAGGCATCGTCATCAGCTTCAAGCATGAGCACAATGAATAAGCCTGCTGCTAAAATATTTTTATGCATTTTCATAATTTTTAGTTTACCTGCCTTTGCACAGGTTGATTCAACCGCAGATATTGAAGACGACATTATCGACAACTTACTCGGCGAGTCTTCGGAAGAAACAGAATCATCCGAGACGATTAATGCGGTTGAAAACCTAATTGATAACCCTGTCGATCTTAACTCTGCCGATGCCGGTCAGCTTCAGAAAATACCCTACATAGATTTTACTGCAGCACAAAGCATCGTTAAGCAGAGAGAGAAAGCCGGAGGGTTTACTTCAAAAGACGAGCTGTTTGATGTTGAAGGGCTTTCTGCCTTAACCGTACAAAAAATTTTACCGTTGGTTTTTGTTGGTGCAGCGGAGAGTTATAAGACTAATTCGAACAATGGAAGTCTTTCAAATATTTTTTCCAGTGCCAGACTTAAAATAAGGAGCAGGGTCTCTAAAGGGCTCCAGCCGCAGGACGGTTTTGCCGATGGAGCCTTTGCAGGCTCTCAGCCAAAAATTTACAATAGGCTCATCTGGAAATCTTCCGATGTGGTTCAAGCCGGAATTTTAACTGAAAAAGATGCCGGTGAAAAGCCAGTTAATGAATTTACATCCGCTCACTTATCTTTAAAGAACTTCTTCATTTTTGATCAATTAATTGCGGGAGATTTTAATCTCCAGTTCGGGCAAGGTCTGGCAGTCTGGAGTCCATACGGCTTTTCAAAAGGGCAGGACGCTATCTTCCCCGCCAAGAAAGACGGCAACAAAATTATTCCTTACACCAGTACTGATGAGAATAATTTCTTCCGCGGCATCGCTTTCACTTCAGGCTGGAAATTATTTAAGCTGTCCGGCTACTTTTCCAAGAACTATTTTGACGCCTCGCTTGACTCTATAACCGGCTCAATCATTTCAACTCCGCTGGATGGCTATCACCGGACCGCGAATGAAATCAGCAAGCGGAAGTCATCATCCGAAACATCTTTCGGGATCAATTTTAGCTTCCCAATCTACGATAAACTTAATGCCGGATTTTTAGCTTATCATTCCTCTTTCAGCAGAGCTTTCCTGCCTTCTTCTATTTACGACAGGAGCGGTTCTTCATTCAATTATTATTCTTTTTATTACGATCTATATTTCTCAAGCGTTAATATTTTCGGAGAGACCGTTTACAACGGGAACTCCATTTCGACCCTTAACAGCTTCCAGTATTCCAACGGAAAAGATTTTGCATTCTTAATTTCGCTCAGAAACTACCCGGAGAAATATATTAATCTTCACGGACTCGCATTCGGCGAAAGGTCGAAGGACCTAAATAATGAGTTCGGAATTTATACCGGCATTAAATGGAAAACACCGGCAGGCATAATCAATTTTTATTTTGATCAGTTCAAATTTCCTTCGGCAAGCTATCAGGTTCCGCTGCCCTCGGACGGAAATGAAATGGTATTCGATATAACTTCGGAACCCTTCAAAACCATAAAGACTAAGTTTGTGTTTAGATACCAGAATAAAGAGGCAGGCACGGATGTAAACAACTATATCCAAATTTTAAGAAGGCTTCGTCAGAACTTCCGTTTTGAATTGATGAAAAGTCTAAG
>JBJKRP010000130.1:0-8533 GCA_046704565.1 Ignavibacteriaceae bacterium
GTTATTATTGCTAAATCTCGTGTAAGAAGATAATTACGATGTGCTTCAATAATTGTTGCATCATCTTTATTTTTATCATATAACTTATACCATTCAAAATTCTGTAATTTGGGTTCTTTTGGAATAGCACCGTTAAATAGTTTATGCAATTCTTCTGGATTAACTCTTGGATCTTTTAAAGCGTGGATAGTAAAAGCACGATGACCGGGTAGACGATTATTAATACGCCAAAAAATGAGAACTTCTTTTATGCTGGTGCTAAATAGCCCTTCAAATAAAATTGCAATTGGGAAAGAAAGAATTATAAAAATACTATTTGTACTATAAATTTGTGAGAAAAATCTATTAAAATCACTGATACTAAAGTTCAGTGTACCATAATAGATTAAAATAACAGAAACCTGGAAAAAAATATAACTTATTATCCATTTTCTGTTTTTACTTTTTAATGTTTCCATTACTCCGCTATTATTGCACCTAATTATATATTTACCTGAATTCCCGGCTCCTATTTTAGTTGATAGATAAGAATTTTCTTCTAATCTATCAACCGCTGTTTTATTGCCGAATTTCCCTATGTTCTTCAATTTCACACACTTAATATTAGTGCATTTTTTTATCCCTGTCAATAGACACGCTGTTTTTTGCGTATCTATTAAATTAAATCCTAATAAGTCAGCAGCGCTATAGGCGTGCTTCTGCGCGGTGTAAAGAGTAGAGCGCATAAAACGCCCTAACCTAAACGTAGCACAGATTACTAATCTGTGCTATGGGAATTTTAATTTTGTCGCCCCGGTGAAATCGGGACGGGTGAAGTCTTACAGAATATATATGTCGTCTTTCAGGGAGGAAACATCCAAACGATGACATCTCTAAGCCTGCCACAAACCTCTCCCAACCACTTACGTTTCCGACTGTGTATCTTTCCTGCCTCTGCATTCTGCTATCGGCTTGAACGCCGCACTTATCTTTGCCGGTTTACAAAATAATCTCTTTATATTTTTAATATATTTCACCCTGCAGCATCATTTTCTTTTATTTTGTACTGTTTTCAGTATTTTTTGTCTCCTACAACCCATTTAATACTTCCGTTATTCCTTTTGAAACTTCCTGAAATGAATTTAACTTTTCCCACAATGCTTTTGAAACTTCCTGCATGTGATATGAAAGTTCTGGCGGTTCGTTAAAATTTCCCTGCATGTGATTTGAAACTTCCTGCGGTCTATTTAAATGTTCCTGTGGCTTATTTGAAATTCTCCGGGGTCTTCTTAAATCTTCCGGCAGGACGTTTGAAACAAGCTGCAGAGCGTTTGAAACTTCCTGCATGGCTTTAGAAGCTTCCTGTAAGCTATTAGAAACTTCCTGCAAACCATTTAAAGCTTCCTGCGGTTCTTTTAATTATTCCCGTAAGTCTTTTGAAACTTCCTTCGGTTCGTTTAAAAGTTTCTGCAGGCAATTCAAATTTTCCTCCTGATGATTCAACTTTACCGGCTGTCAACTATAATTTTATAGAAGTATTTTAAGCTTGGATTATTGATCGATAAAACCAACTGCACTGTCTAAAAACTAATTACATTAATTCAAAGAACGGAAAACAAACCATCTGAAATTTTATTCGGTCTGAGGTCGACCGTCTGGTAGAACACTAATTGATCTTTTATCGTTGTCCGGTTAAGATCCCTCATTTGAACAAGAACTAATTGCCTCTTACACATGCACATCAAATTATATTTATCAAAGCATGCAATTAGTTCTTAAGCTGATCGAACTTATTATAGCAGCAGGTAAAAACCAGGTAAATATACATTACGTTACCCTATCAACTAAATTGTTGGATCAAACTTGCAAAGTAATTTAGTCAAATCCAAACAAAATAATTGTCTAATTGTTGAATTGCTTCAGCAAAGAGAGAATTATGATTTAAAGGAAATACCAACGCACAAAAAAGATTCCCCTTGTGTTAATTAAATATTGAGTCCTGTCATTTGTATTAATCGGATTAGGCGGAATATACGAAGCAGGAGGAACAGAAGAAGACGTTTCATTAACTTTCGGGTTTCCCATAGAAGTATAGGCTAAACCAATGTCTGCACCCAGACTAAATTCCGAAACCGGAAAATATTCTGCGCCGAAGTCGGCTCCCACAGTTATATCTACTTCTTTTGAATATACAATTGAGCTGTTATCGGTGTAATTGTTGTTAGCATAATCCTGGTTATTGTAAGAATTGGTTAATGACACAAAGTCTGCATTAAATTTGGGTCCAAAATAAATATCAAATAACTTTGATAACGACACCACATAATATCCGCCTGCGCCGATAGTAAATATTTCAGCTTTATATGTATCTGTACTAATGCTGTAATTACTAATTGTCGTCCATCTGGAGTCTGAAACATTTTCATAATGAACTGAATTAAAACCGAATAGCGGCTCAATCCTAAAATTTTTAATATTTACGGGCAGGTAAAACAATATTGGGGCTTGACTATCTAAGGCAAAGGCTCCGCTATTATACAGATTAATAATATAATCCGTATAGTTATTTCTACCTATCCTTGCAGGATCAACGCTTATGCCTACACCTATATGGTTTTTAATTTGACTTTGCGGTAAGATATTTATCTGGGCAATAAAAATAAAAAAAGTAGAAAGAATATATTTCGCAACTCTCATTTATTACCTCACTGGATAAGATGTGAAAATCGAATCATGATGTTAATGTCGTTCTTTAACAACTTAATACAATATATGGGATTTTTTAATAGAAAAATTTTTGCACCGAGATAGAAAAGATGCTTTAATCTATAATTAATTCGCAGTAATTATTGTTTGTTTTAAGAATAGATTAAATAGACGAGATTTCTAATTCTTCAACGCTAGGCTTTTACCGCCACTTTTAGACATTAACATAAATGATATATTGGTGGGTCTTTACGCTCTTCGAGATATACCTCTTCGGGTTTTCGTCTTTAATTTCGGATTTCAGATATTTCCTTTCCTTTTGCAGTCCTCTTAAAATATCCTCGGTATCTACCGCAGCTTTATTAAGCACAACAATGTCTGCGCTTTTCTGTTCAAGACTGCTTAATTGTTTGGCACGAATCGCTTCTGCAGTTGTTACATCGGAAGCAAGCATTAAAAGCTGTTGTTGCGGTAAACGTTCACTCTGCCCGGGTCACGGAACAAATATTTGAATAATTTAAAATAGTTATATGGGCTTGTTAAAAGCTCCCTGTACTTGTTTTCCCCGGAAAAAATATCTGTAATTAATTCGCAGAGCCTTTGCCCGTATAAGTTGAACAAAAGCTTCCTAATCTTTGAGTTTCCATATACCAGGCTGGAAATTAAAGCCGCATATCTGCTGTCATTCAGAATATTATGATAAATAAGCAGATTGTAATAATCGCTTACGTATCTTGCATCGAAATTCCTTTGTAAAAGAGCGCTTGCCGCTAAGTACCCGCTTAGTACTGCGTTGCTAATCCCTTCGGCAGTTAAAGGATCGGCAAAGCCAGCCGAATCGCCTGCAAGTAATATTCTGCCGGCAGCCGGTACGGCAGAGCGTCTGCGTATAGGAACAACATAGCCATGCCTCTCGATTCTGATTATATTGTTTTGAACATCCAGGATCGATAAATATTTTTTAAATGCTTCATTTAAGTTGACCGAAGCATCCTTTTTCATCAGGACAATACCTGCCGATAAATGGTTGCTCTTTGGAAAAGCCCAGGCATAGCCTTTGTCTACTACACCGAAGTCAAATCTCGGACTTGCGAACAAAGCCGGAAACCGGATTCTATCGATTTCTATTTCAGCTTCTATTGCAGGCAGGCGGACAAAATTGTTTTGTAATGCCGGCTCAGTATCGGAACTAACCTTAAGGTGCGAAGAAATTCCAAGCGCACCGCTGGCGGCAATAAGAAAGCTTCCCGCAAATTCTCCATGATTAGTAGAAAGCCTGATACCGTTTCCATCAGTCGTTATTTCTTTAACTTCGTGTTCTTCATAAAAAGCCGCACCGGAATCCAGAGCTTTTGAGAGCATGAATGCATCAAAGTTCTGACGCATGCTCATCATTATTATAGGCTTATCCCGTCTGGTCTTGAAGTGCAGCCCGGCTGTATGCTCAAAAACCTCCACTGCATAAAATTTTTCCTCTATTATCACATCAATTGAAAACGGTAAAATGTCTTTAACTCTTCTTACAATACCGCCGCCGCAGACTTTGTATCTTGGAAATTTTTTCTTTTCAAGTATTAAAACACTCGCTCCTTTAGAAGCAAGGAAATATGCTGCCGACGAGCCCGATGGTCCCGCACCTGCAATTATAACGTCAAAATGCTTTTGATTAGAATTAGTCACAATCATTCCGCCGCAATTCTGTTTTGTTACAGCTAACTTATAACACGAATTTTATATCAGGACTTTTCTCTAACTTTTCGAAAATCAGGTTTCTTACCGTTTCGTTTGGTACTTCAAGCTTAAAATTAAGACTAAAATATTTTCCGTTACTACTTACGTTTGAAGGTAAGACTTCATATGCTAAACCCATAGATGCCTCTTCGATTGCAGATAGAATTTTATTTACATCCGGACCAATGACCTTATAAGACCACTCGCACGGATAAGTTATTTCAGGCTTTTGACTATCAGGTTCTTTCAACGTATAATCCTCATAAACATAAAATAATCTTTTAGTTCAAAATAAAAATTATTATAAAAAAATCATCTGTTAAAAAACTACCGGATACCTTTTTGAATAATTACCGTTACAAAAAGTAGAAAATTTCTCATTCTTTTCGTTAGGATTATAACAACAAAGAATTTCTAAAGAATTATTGTTGTTAATGTCACAAAGATTTTTTTTTATAAGCCAGGTACTTGCGCGTTTTTTATTTAAATCTTATGTTTATCCCGGTTCTTTCAAAAGGTTCTCCCCTGCCTTTTGAATTAGAAGAACTAAGTCCCGATGGTCGCCCGATCATTGGGCTTTTTATTTTAAATAGAACCTAATAATGACTTATACTATACATTTCCATCAAATGTAAACCACCAACCGCAATCCATCAAAATTAATTCTTATAGACCGGTATCAGATAATAATTTTTTTACCTTTCGTCTCAGGGAAAAACCAGATCCATACGCCTGTTAAAATTGCAAAAAGGGCTGCGAGGGAAATACCTCCGCTTAATCCGTAATCAACAGCTATTACAGCAATAACAAAGGGTGTAAAGAATTGAATACCACGGGCTAAGTTAAAAGCTGAACCCATCGCTGTATTTCTAATTTTAGTCGGGAACAACTCGGAGAAAAGCGGACCATAACCGCTGAACATACCCGTTCCCAGCCCTACCAGGAACATAAAGCTTAATATTAATGGAGGATAAACTGCAACCGACTCCCACAGCAGCGTAATCATCACTAAGCCGGCAGCCATTATTACCGAATAGATTGAATATGCCGGTCTTCTTCCCAGCTTGTCGGCAATAAATCCGAAAGTAAAGTATCCGATTAAACCTCCCGCTTGTGTAACAAGCATCCATACTGCAGATTTTACCATAGTAAAATGTCTCTGCTGATGAAGATATGCCGGAAGCCAAGTATAGGTAAACCAATAGGCGGACATATCAAACACAGCAAGCACTAAACATTTAATGAAAAGCGACCTGTGTTCATTTTTGAATAAAGATAGAAAAGTATTCCCGGATTTTCCTTCATCGGAATTTTCACTGCTGACCTGCATGGAAGATAGTTTCCGTCTTTCAATCCAAACGTCTGATTCGGGAAGTCCCCGCCTCATAAATACTACCAGCACAGCAGGCAGGATGGAAACAAAAAAGCATTCGCGCCAGCCAAGCTGGTTAACAAGCAGACCGCCTACAATAGAGGCAAGCACAATTCCAAATGGTGCACCTGTCTGCATGAATGCGCCATATCTTCCTCTCACTTTTGCCGGGAATGTTTCGCCGATGTAAGTTTGACCTGTTGCCCATTCTCCGCCTACACCCAGCCCGGTAATTATTCTGAAAAATAAAAGCACCCAGATTGAGGTAGAGATACCGCAGAGAAAGGTCCCTGCGCTGTAGGTCAGGATTGTCCATTGAAGCACCTTTTTCCTTCCATATTTATCCGATAAGATACCGAAGATGACGCCTCCTATTGCAGTTGCGGCTAAGGATGAGCCAAGCACCCAGGATAGTTCAATGTCGGTTAAATGAAGTTCTTTGCCGATAGGGATGAGCAGAAAGGAAAAAAGCATAAGATCGTAGAAGTCAAAAACCCAGCCTGCCCAGCTCATAAAAAATATTTTGAAATGAAGCTTAGTGGGCTTTTCAGACTCGTTCAGCAGATGATCGTTCATAAATTTACTTTGATTGTTGATGAAACTTCAATTTTAAAAGATCAGGTACAATCATCAGATCTACTCCGCGTTAACAATCTATCCCAAATTAGAAAACCAAATCGAAATCATGCTCAATTAATTTAAGAAATAAAACGAGAAAAATATAATACGACGCAGAAGTTTTTTATAAAAAAAAAGAGGAAGTAAGTGAGTAGCTAACTAATCAAAGATTGGGTCGTAAAATAGGGATTTGGATATTAAGCGAGGCGCCGGTCGGATTCGCCCGCCAATTGGCGGGTTGCAGACCTTCGCCTTATTTTATCAATAATTTATGCTCTACCGTATACGATGCTTGGATCTGCCCGGATAAATTGGGATTGTGGGTGCTTAGTGTCAATAATTGTGTGTCTTTAAAAATTCTCTCCCTCGTCCGCTTTTAAAAAACTTTTCCCTCTCCATTGCCTTATTCTTATCAGCAAATTCTTCATGGTATGCTAGCTCAAAGGGCTTCCTGTTTCTTGTTGATTTTACTAATCCGGAGTTATGTTCTATAATTCGTCTTTCTAGATTGTTTGTAAATCCTATATATCTTTTTTTGTCCCTTATACTTTTTAAAACATAAACGGAATACATACAGGCTCGCTATCTTTCGAGGCGCCGGTCGGATTCGAACCGACGAATAAAGGTTTTGCAGACCTTCGCCTTAAGCCACTTGGCTACAGCGCCTTAAAAATTTTCTAACTACTAACAATGAATTCAAGTTCATCATGGCGTCTGTCGGATTCGAATCGGCAAATAAAGGTTTTGCAGAACTTCGCCTTAAGTCCCGATCGCTATCGGGACTACAGCGCCTTAAAAAATAAAATCCACTTTATGTGGATACTTGAGCGGGAAACGGGACTCGAACCCGCGACATCAACCTTGGCAAGGTTGCGCTCTACCAACTGAGCTATTCCCGCATATATATAATATTCTAAATCTTTTTTAAGAACCTTTATTTCGAAACCGCGATATCAACCTTGGTCCCGATTGATCGGGACGCTCTACCAATCCGACCCTATTGGTCGAGACCTCGTTCCGCTTAATGCGGAACGGGCTGAGCTATTCCCGCATACTTAAACATGCAAACCCTTTTAAGTACGTTCACGCAAACGAAACTTTATGGCTGCTTTATCGTCCTAAAAATTCGGTTCAAATATAATAGGATTAGTTTTTCAATGCAATACGGGATAAACAAAATAATTGCTTTTTCAGTTGTTGAATTCAAAATTTATTAAATTGCACATGAAATCTTTTCCAACTTTAACTTATTTTTTATGAACTATTTAATATGCGTGGTTACCGGGTATCTTTTAGGTTCTATACCAACGGGATACCTAATACTAAAGAGAGATAAAGGAATCGATATCAGGCAGGCGGGTTCGGGAAATGTTGGAGCTTTGAATGCTATGGAAACTTCCGGTTCAAAAGCTATCGGATTATTGGTATTATTTATCGATGCATTAAAAGGTCTGCTGAGTGTTTATTTGTCAATACTATTTTTCCCGCATGATTTTACTCTGCCGGCGCTCGCCTTATTTTTTGCTGTCTTCAGTCATTGTTATAATCCCTGGCTTGGGTTTGACGGCGGAAGAGGTCTGGCTACTGCAGCAGGCGGAACAATTCTAATATTCCCTGTCCTTCCGGCAGTATGGTTAATAATTTGGTCTGCTTCTTTCATATTAAAAAAGAATGTTCATTTTGCAAATATAATGGCTATAATCGTTACCTTTATCGGTGTTTTCTTCATACAAGAAATTGATTTCAGATATTCCTTTCCTCACTCATATTCAGTTTCTATTATATTATTTTTTAGCTCGGCATTAATGATGCTTCTTTTTATAAGGCACATTGAACCCATGAAAGAAATTATTATAAATTACAAATCGGTTAAGAGAAGAAATGAGCAATAAAAGAATTTCGATAATTTTAATAACAGCTATTTTCGTAGTTTCAGCATCTTTTTTAATACTAGCACAAACTAAAAACGATCCTAAGCTTTACTATGATTCAAATGCAAGCAGTTCCGATTCTCCTTTTCAAAACGGAGCCCAACAAAACGAGAGCGTTAGCGGCAGCAGGCAAAATGCAATTACTGAAGCGGTTAAAAAGGTTAGTCCGGCTGTTGTAGGAATAAACGTTACCGAA
>JBJKRP010000131.1:0-15222 GCA_046704565.1 Ignavibacteriaceae bacterium
AACGCTAAATTTGTTTTAGCCGACACCATGCAGCGGGCAAAAGAAATCAGGTTAAAGTTCCCGCTGATTGTAAAGCCGATTTCAGAGGGCTCAAGCAAAGGTATATTCTCTTCTTCTTTTGTAAAAGACAGGAAAGAGCTTTTAAGAGAAGTAGAGAGAGTACTTGTTGAATACGACCAGCCTGCCCTTGTTGAAGAGTTTTTACCTGGAAGAGAGTTTACGGTTGCAATACTCGGCAACGGCGAGGAAGCAGAGGTGCTTCCGGTTGTTGAGATAAACTACGGCGACTTCCCGAAAGATTTTATTCCAATCTATTCTTATGAAGCTAAATGGATTCTGGATACGAAAGAAAATCCACTGGACGTTTTTTCGTGTCCGGCAAATGTAAGTCCTGAGCTTGAAAGAAAAATAAGTAACGCTGCATTGAGGACGTTCAACACTCTTCGGTGCAGGGATTGGAGCCGCATTGATGTAAGGCTCGATGCGAACGGCGAGCCGAACATCATCGAAATAAATCCGCTGCCCGGAATACTTCCGAATCCTGAAGAGAATTCATGTTTCCCGAAGGCGGCAAGAACCAGAGGCTTAAGCTACGAAGAAATGATAAACAAAGTTCTTTATGTTGCTGCTAAAAGACATAAACTGATATGAAGACAGATGCAAAGATCCTGATTTGCTATAATTCTCCTGCAAGCATCTTTCAAATATACAACGGCAAACCGGCTGACGGTAATGCCGCACAGGGAGCGTCTTCTCCAAATGATTTATCCGAAACCGGATTCAGCAGGGAAATAGGAATTATTGAAAAAAGCCTGCTTGAAAATTTTTCATGCGTTAAATCATTGGCCGTAGACGGCAACATTGAAAAGACCATTTCGCAAATCAATAATTTTTCACCCGATGTAATTTTTAACTTTGTAGAAGCCGTTGAAGGAATTTCTTCATATGAATACTGTGTTGCAGGCGTCTTCCAGCTTCTCGGGTACAACATTACAGGCAATGTCCCTTCATGTCTCGGCAACTGTCTGAACAAGGCAAGAACAAAAAACATCCTCAACTCGCACGGCATCGGCACGCCTGATTTTCTAACCGTTAGATTTAACTCCAAGCTCGATAAAGAGAATTTCAATTTAAAATTTCCGGTCATCCTAAAATTATTAAATGAAGATGCGAGCATCGGCATCTCGGAGTTTTCAGTAGTTGATGATTTCGAGAAGCTCAGCAAGCAGTTGGGCTTTTTGCAGAAGATGTACAAACAGGATGTAATTATAGAAGAGTACATCGAGGGTCGCGAGCTGAATGTGGCGATACTCGGCGGCTCTGTCCTTCCTATTTCAGAGATAGAATTTAAAACACTGCCGGACGGACTGCCGAAAATAGTAACATATGACGGCAAGTGGATGGCGGACAGCGTTTACTATGATAATACCAAGCCTGTCTGTCCGGCGAAGCTAAACCAGAAAATTAGAAAAAGGGTTGAAGAGACCGCACTGCGAGCTTATGATGCATTATCATGCAGAGACTATGCCCGCGTGGACATAAGACTGGATAAAAATGACGTTCCTTTTATAATTGAAGTAAATCCTAATCCGGATATTTCGACTGACTCCGGGTTTGCGCGTGCTGCGCGTGCGGCAGGCTTATCTTATACTGACTTACTTGGAAAGATTGCTGATTTTGCATTAAGCCGGAAGAGAAATGATACGCAGATTAAAGCAAGCTGATGTTAAGGCGGTTGAGCTGCTGCTAAAAAAAATTCCAAACTTTACCGATACTGAAGTTGGAGTTGCGATGGAGCTTGTTCTGATTGCCGGTGGAAATACGGCGCAGACTGATTACAACATATTTGTTTATGAAAGTGAAGGCGGAAAAATTTTAGGATATCACTGCACCGGCAGACGACCTCTTACGGACGGCGTTTATGACTTATACTGGATTGCTGTTGATCCGGAATCGGAAATTAAAGGCATCGGCAAAGAGCTTCTTGAGCATGCAGAAGATTTTGTTAAGGAAAATAAAGGAAGATGGATTTTAGCCGAGACGTCTTCCAAAGATAGTTATTTAAAAACCAGGAATTTCTATTTGAGAAATAACTATACCATAGTGGCGCAGATAAACGACTTTTATTCGGTAGGCGACCATTTAATTGTTTTCGGAAAATACTTTGTTAACAACAACTAGAGGCTAAGTCATGGAACTGTGGCAGCAAATGATCAGAGACAGCGTTCATACCGTTGATCAGCTTGTGGAAAGATTTAATATTGACCGCAAGGTTGCAGAGGACCTGGATGAATTTTTCCAGGCAAGAATAAATCCTTATTATCTAAGTTTGATCCGTTACCCGGGCGACCCGATCTGGCGCCAGTGCGTACCGGACAAAGCGGAGCTTGAGGACTTTGACGCGGAAGAAGACCCTCTGATGGAAGATGCGATGAGCCCGGTTCAGAATATTACGCATCGTTATCCCGACAGAGCTTTGTTCCTTGTTACCAGTCAGTGCGGTATGTATTGCCGCTTCTGTACAAGGAAAAGAAAAGTAGGAGATTACGAAAAGATTTCCATGAAAGGTTTGGAAAGCGCTTTCAAATATCTGGAAGAGCATACCGAGATCCGCGATGTTATTATGTCCGGCGGCGATCCCTTAATGCTTACGGATATGATGCTTGAAAAGATTATTCAGCGTTTACGTTCGATACCTCATATTGAAATTATCCGGCTTGGTTCAAAGATGCCGTGCGTGCTTCCTCACCGTATTACGCCTCAGCTTTGCAACATGCTGAAGAACTACCATCCGATTTATTTGAATACACACTTCAATCATCCTTGGGAAATAACTCCGGAAAGTTCGAGAGCATGCGAGATGCTTGCCAACGCGGGAATTCCAGTAGGCAACCAGATGGTATTGATGAAAGGCGTGAACGACGACCCGGCGATTGTAAAAGAGTTAATGCAGAAGCTTCTGAAGATTAGAGTCTGTCCGTACTACATGTATATGGCTGATGAGACGAAAGGTGCCAATCATTTCAGAACCTCAATCGAGACAGGATTAAACATAGTTGAAAACCTGCGCGGACATACGAGCGGGCTTGCAATTCCTCATTTTGTAATTGATGCACCTGGCGGCGGCGGCAAGATACCTTTGACTCCAAATTACGTCATTCATCATGACGAGGATAAAATTATTCTGCGGAATTACCAGAACAAGATTTATTCTTATAAGAATTATTACGACAAGCTAAATCCCAACAGTAAGCATGGTAAGCCCGGTAAAAACGGCAAGAGCCACAAAACCAAAGTTAAGGAACTGGAGTTTACAAAGATTGAATTACCGGTTTTAGAAGAAGTGGAAAACTGAAATAATAATTGTAGGGATTTGATTAATCAAATCCCTACAATTTTAGATTTAACCTTTTAAAATTCTCTGCATATCTTTTTCAAGAGACACCTCCGGCGACTCGACTATTCTGCCGAGTTCTGTACTTCCTTTGTAAAAAATTATGGTGGGAATCTTTTTTATTTTATAAATTGCCGCCTCGTTGCCGCGGGCTTTCATATCCCTTCCTACAGTTAGAATAGAAATTTTGTCGGCAGGAAATTTCAGGTAATCTAAAATCTTAAAAAGTTTTGGGACCTCTCTCCGGCTGTCGCTGCACCATGTCCCCATAACTACCGTAACGCTTACATCATTAAGCTTGTTGCGGATACTATTGGCAGCGGTGGAATCGACTTCATACATATCGTAAACCGATTCGAACCACCATGAATAGTTTGTGTCTTGAAACGCCTGCCTCGTACAGTAGCCGAGCAGTATTGGTTCCTGGGTCTCGGGATCTTTTACAGTGGTATCTTTCATTGCGGATGTATTCAAACTATTTGTCTGTGCCATTGCGGTCATTCCTAATATAAAAATAGAGATAATTAGTGTTTTCATTTCAATCCTGGTTGTTTATAGAATTTTTTCTTAAATCAATTCCCCAGAGCAGCTTGTTTCTTAAAGTTTCAAAGTAATTAGATAGTGAAGTATGAACAAGCTTCAACGGCTTCCCGCATTTTCTAATATCGAGCTTAAGCGGCGGTGGAAAAGCAAACACACGCTGCCCGTCGCAGTTTACGTGAACTTCCGTATGCATCGATTCAACCTTTATTGTTATAAGCTCATTCCCGGGCAAGACAATCGGGCGGACGGTAAGGCTGTGCGGAGAGATAGGCGAAAGGGTTATTACATCGGCACCGGGGCTTACAATCGGACCTCCGGTCGAAATAGAATAACCTGTTGAGCCGGTCGGTGTTGCTACGATTAAGCCGTCCGCAGCAAATGTAGTAACATATTCATTTTCAACCTCGATGGTAATGTCAATCATCTTTGGCCAGCCGCCTTTGTCAATAACTATATCATTTATGGCAAACAGCTTTCCGACCTTATGACCGCAGCATTCTGTCTCAATCACTTCCCGCTTTTCAATTTTGTATCTGCCTTTTTTTATTTCTTCAATCAGGGCATCAATCTGGTTGATGTTGGCTTCTGCTAAAAAGCCGAGCTTGCCGTGGTTTATTCCAAGCACCGGCTTATCGTATTGATGAGCCTTGTATGCGGTTGCGAGCATTGTTCCATCGCCTCCGATTGAAACTATAATATCTGAATTTTCACAAAGATGCTTTTCTCCGGCGAAATTAGATTTATCTACTTTTTCTTTTAATAAATTTCTTTTTTCGTACAGAGTGTTTTCCAGAATAAAATCAATATTCCGCTGTTTTAATTTCCTTATAAGTTCCGAGATTACATCGAAAACGTTATGTTTGGTAAGATTTGCAATTATGCCGAGTGTCATTTCTTAATTTTGTTTTTTAGCTCCCAAAATTTACAATATTTTGTAAAAACATATGCGGAAGAAAACACTGCCAGTATAAATCCTTGAACACCGTCAAGGAAGCCGAGCTTAAGGATGTACATCTTGAAGAAAAGGAAGGGCGGTCGGAAAAGAATGTCCGTTAAGCGAAACCGTTTTCCCTTTCTGGCAAGCTCTTCGGCGGCTAAAGTAGTGTAGCTGTTGAACTTCTTAAAGTAATGCTCGATGTCCGGGTCGGTATAATGTTCGAGATGATTTCTTAGTAAACCAATCCCTCCGTCAACTATAAGTTCTTCATGGACGTCATTGTCATTAAAATGCGCTTTGTTTTTATTGAAAAGGCGGACAACTCTTCCCGGATACCAGCCGCTGTGCTTAATCCATCTGCCTAAAAAATTCGCCATCCGCGGGAAAGAGTATGCGGAACAACCAGGCGAAGAATTCTTAAACCCATTTATTTCCGAGGAGAGTTCTTTAGTAACAGCTTCATCAGCGTCTATCCAGAGGACCCAGTCATTTGTAGTAAGAGAAACCGCATGCTGTTTAGTTCCGGCGAAACCGCGCCACTTAACTGTTTCGCACTTTACTTTAGAATAGGATTTTGCTATCTCAAATGTTCTGTCAGAAGTACTGTCATCAACTAAAACAATAATTTCATCGATGCATTCAAGCTGGCTTTCAATGCATCGCGAAATATTCCGCTCTTCATTCTTTGCTATGATTATGGATGAAAGTTGAATAGCTACTCCAGTAAAAAAGTTCTTCACAAATATCTATCCTAAAATAATCATTATCCACCTTCTAAAGTATAAATTCACAAAGGAATTTTCTATATTTGCCGGAAGAATTGCAATCATTAAATCCATTGGAAAAAACACTTGAACAAAACAGCGGAAAGAAAAGATTTCGTGTTTTTCGTCCTCACCCGCCATTCTATAAAAGAACCCCTGCTAAAGTTTAAGCTTAAGCCGTGTGCAAAATTTTGTTGGTTTCAATACTAAGCAGTTTATGAGCCAATTTCAGAATATTTATAAGCTGGTCCGCTCGAAAATTAATACTGATTCGGTTGCCGAATTAGGCTGGGTCTTTGCAGGTCAGGCAGTAAATGTCATATTAAGTTTTATAATCGTAAAAATTTTGACAAGCATGGGACCGAAAGAGTATGGCGTTTATGCGCTTGTTCTAACGGTTGCGGTCTTTTTTGCAATGTCGTTCTTTTCACCGCTGGCTCAAGGTTTTTTACGGTTTTATTATCACTATCTTGAAAAGTCCGTCTCAAAGCTGTTTACTGATTTTGTTTATAAAATCCTGATTACCGCCTGCCTTATCCTTGCTGCACTTACCGTTATCTTGTACGGTTTATCGTCAGTAATAAACCTTTCAGAGCCTTCGGTGTTTTTTTTAATTGCCGGCATTTACATTATTACTTCCAAGCTTACGGAGTTTTTTAATGCGCTGCTAAACTTAATCAGGAAGCGTAAGGAGAATGCAATACTTCAGAGTTCAGAAAAGTTAGTTACAATTTTGCTGCTCCTTGCCTTAATGCGATTCAAAATTCTGGAGCTGATTAATGTGTACATAGTAATAGCAAGCGCAATGTTATTGTTTACAGTTATAAAGCATCTTGTTTTTCAAAGGAACCTAACTGAAGAGCAGCCTGTTGAAAAATCTTTTTCTTTAAATGTCCGGTCAGACATGAAGATTCAATTGTTCGGGTATATTGCGCCGTTTTTAATCTGGGGATTCAGCGTATGGCTGCAGTTGAACGGCGAGAAATGGATTATCAACGGGCTTCTTTCAACTTATGATGTCGGCATTTACGCAGCAATGATGGCGCTTGTAAACGGTCTGGTAATTGTCCCTAATAATATTATTTCCGATTTTGCAACGCCGATAATTTTTAAACAATACTCCGACCTGGAAAATAAAGAGAACGTTAATACCGGTTTTCATTATATAAGATTAAACATGCTTGTTATTTTTTCCTTAACAGTCTTTTCCACACTAATTACATGGTTGTGGGGGAGAGAGTTAATCATACTGATAAGCAGCAAAGATTATACTGTTTACTGGTATTTGCTGCCGCTGCTATGTCTTGGAACAGGTCTATTCCTAACCGGTCAGGCACAGACTGTTTTCGGAATGGCTCTTAATCAGCCCAAAAAATATCTGATACCAAAAGTATCTATAGGAATTTTTTCGATTCTTTTAAATTTATTCTTCATTAAATATTTTGGAATAAACGGAGTTGCATACACTGTCCTGACGGTCGGTCTTCTTTATGTTTTATATATTGCGCTGGTAAATAAAAGAATCGGGCAGGCATTCAAGCCGGGTGAAATTAAACCTCTGGAATGAAAATGAAAACTTTAGTTGAATTCAATCAAAAATAAATTTGAATCTGCGGACTCGATCAATAAAAAAATAAACTTTCTGTTCCAAAGTTATTTTTTAAAGTAAGGAGATGAAAATATTTAATGAATATCTACTGTACAAGCATGTTTAGAATATTTATAAACAAACGCCGGTAAATCATTAAAGACTTAATGGAAAATACTAACCCGCTTGTCTCCGTAATAATTCCTACCTTCAATGTAGAACATTACATCGAAGGGACAATCTCATCTGTCTTAAAACAGAGCTATACGAATTTTGAAATTATTGTTGTAGATGATTCGTCAAACGATAAAACGCCGGAGAAGGTTCAAAAGCTTTCCAATTCGGATAACCGAATAAAATATTTCCAAATTGATCATGCGGGACGCCCGTCCGTGCCGCGGAATTTCGGAATCAGAAAAGCTTCCGGCGAGCTGATCGCATTCTTAGACGGCGATGATCTATGGACAAAGAATAAGCTAAGAGATCAGGTGGCTTATTTTATAAACAATCCCGGTTATGCTTTTGTTTATTCAGTAAGCGTAACTGTTGGTGCAGGCATATTCTCAAGTCATTACGAAGTTCTTCCTTTGCTGCACAAAGCAGCGAGATCATATGACGATCTAATTGCTAAAGGAAATTCTATAACATGTTCCTCGGTGCTCGTGAAAAAGGTTTTGCTGGATGAGGTAAACGGCTTTGACGAAGACCCGAAGTTAGCAGTGGAGGATTACGACTTATGGCTCCGATTAAGTAAGCTTGGCAGTATTGGCTTTGTCCCCCGTTTACATGTTTACTATAGTGTCCATCCGTCCCAGTTCTCGGGCGATTGGCAAACAAAGCAAAAGCGTCTGGATTATCTTGCGGCAAAGCGCGGCTTGGCGCTTCCTAATTATAAGTTTGTTAGAAACCGGGGATTTATTTTAAGAATGGTTAGATACTTGATTCATTACTCAACTTATTTACGAATCAAATATTTTCGGTTTTCTTAGAACAGGCGGCAAAAGATAGTTTACTTATGCGGACCAAAATAAAAATTTTAATGATAACTGCCCGGGCTGATTTCGGAGGGGGACCGGAACATCTTTTTAAGCTTGTTGAAAAGTTGTCTTCTGGAATTGAAATTTTTATTGCTTGTCCGAAAGATTTTCCCTATTGGGACCGTTATGCAAAGCTGGTTGGCGAAGACCGATTGATAGAAATTCCTCATAGAAAATTTACCGCCGGAACTTTATTAAAATTATTTGATTTTATTTCCTCAAAGAGAATCAACATTATTCACTCGCATGGTAAGGGGGCGGGCGTATACAGCAGATTAATCTCGATCTTTAGTTCCGCCAGGTGCGTTCATACATTGCACGGACTTCATATCCAAAATTATAACGGCATAAATAAAAAACTTTATTTGATTTTGGAGAAGCTGTTTTCTCTTTTTACGACAAGGGTTATTGCAGTATCGAAAGGTGAGGCAGATCTTTTGCTTAAGCATAAGCTGGTTCCGGAAGATAAGCTTAGGATAATCGAAAATTCAGTGGATATAACTAAGGAGGTAGTTTCTGAAGAAATTTTTAATTCATCAAAGCTTAAGGTTGTAACAATAAGCCGGTTCGACTTTTCTAAGAATACTTCTCTAATAATTCCGGTTGCTGAAGAGTTAATGCGTCAGGGGAAAATAGGTAGTTTTGAATTTATTATTCTCGGCAGCGGTCCGGATGAACTCGAAATTCAAAGGACAACCGGACTTAAGGGAATGAGTAATTATATTATATTCGAAGGGTTTGTTACTAACCCAAAAGAATTTTTAATCAAATCATTTTGTTATATTTCAACGTCGCGTTGGGAAGGAATGCCGTTAGGCGTGCTTGAGGCTATGTCGGTAGGTCTCCCGGTGATTGCAACTAATGTTGTCGGCAACAATGATGCAGTGAAACATGGAATTACAGGATTTCTGTATGATATAGAATACCCGGAAAGCGCTGCCGATTATTTAATAAAATTAGCCGGCAATAGAGAACTTTGGAGAAAATTATCGCAGGAGTCGCGCCTAACAGCCGAAAGAAGATTTAGTGCCGGTAAAATGGCGGATGAAACGAAAAAGATTTATCTCGAAATACTAAACAAAGGTAAGGATTAAAGAAAGCTTGAAAACAGCTATTGTACATGATTGGTTCGCCGGTTATGCCGGCTCGGAAAGAGTTGTAGAATCCTTGACCAACATCTGGAAGGACGCCGACGTTTATGTGCTTTTCAATCTTTTAACCGAAGAAGAACAGCGGATAGTGGTGAAAGATAAAATACCTATCACTTCCTTCTTACAGAAAAAGAAATCGATAAGAAAAAACCACCGGAAATATTTACCGTTCTTTCCTTATGCAATTGAGCAGTTTGATCTTTCCGGTTACGATTTGATAATCTCAAGCTCGCATGCGGTTGCTAAAGGTGTTCTTACAAACTCAAACCAGCTTCATATCAATTATTGCCACACGCCTATCAGGTATGCATGGGACCTGACCCATCAATATTTAAATGAAGCGGGACTTCAACACGGACTTAAAGCTATGGCGGCGAAGTCAATCTTGCATTATATCAGGATGTGGGATGTTGCCGCTGCAAACAGGGTTGACTATTTTGTAGCAAACTCAAAATACGTTGCTGCAAGAATCAATAAAACTTACCGGAGGGATGCAAAAGTGATTTATCCTCCGGTTGATACAAGCTTGTTTCCGCTTCATCCAAATAAAGAAGATTTTTATCTGACGGCATCGCGGTTGGTTCCTTACAAGAGAATAGATATGATCGCCGAAGCATTTTCACAGATTGGAGATAAGAAGCTGTTAATTATTGGCGACGGACCGGAAGGAAAAAAGATAAAAGCTAAGTCATCCGGTAACATAGAATTTTTGGGAGCACAGCCGCGGGAGAAGCTGCGGGAATATATGCAGAAGGCTAAGGCGTTTGTTTTTGCCGCCGATGAAGATTTCGGTATAATGGTAATTGAAGCCCTTTCTTGCGGCACACCGGTGATTGCGTTGAACAAAGGAGGAACTGGAGAAACACTGATTGATGGTAAAACGGGAATACTTTTCGACAGCCAGCATGCCGCTCAAATTAAAGATGCGGTATTGCGTTTTGAAAAATGTCCCGGTAAGTTTGAGCCTTCCGAACTAAGTGAATATGCAAGGCAATTTGATAGAAAAATTTTTGAAGAAAAAATAAAAAGCTTCGTCGATGAGAAGTGCCGGGAGTTTTTCAATCGATAGGAAACCGCAGTTGTTAAGATGATAACGAATAGAAAATCCACATATTACCTCCGGCTGTTCCTTGATCTTATTATCCTTAACCTCTCGTTTATTGTCTCGGCTATCCTTGCACAGTCGCTAAGCATTCTTCTCAAAAGAAACTACATGTTCATCCTGCTGATGGGGCTGAACTTCGTCTGGTATTTCGTTTCAAATGTTATTGAGTTTTATGAGGACTTTAACACCAGGAACTTTTCTTACCAGTTTATTAAGATATTCCGTAATATAATTGTACAGGCTTTAACGGCAGTGCTTTTCATCTTCCTGGTAAAGGAAGATCTCTTCACACGTAATTTTATAATCTTATATTCTATAATGCTGACGGTTCTGGTAAGTGCACGCACCCAGTTCGTAAAGCATACGCTTGCCAGAGTAAGAGGTAAAGAAAAAAATATCCGTAACGTGCTTATAATAGGTGCCGGTGAGCTTGGGAAAAACTTTTTCAATATGATTAACGGGCATACTGATTTCGGCTACAACTTTATCGGCTTTCTCGACGACAGTTCAACGGGCGGAGAGACTCTTGGCAAGATAAATGAGCTTGACAATATTCTGCCCGAAAATAAGGTTGAAGAGGTTGTTATTGCGCTGCCTATTTATGCATCCAGCCAATTAGACGGCATAATAAAAATATGTAACCGGCATGCCGTTAGAGTCCATATCATCCCGGATTATTTCAAGTTCCTCTCAAAAAAGTTTGAAGTAACAATGATGGGGAACTTTCCAATAATTACTGTTAGAAGCGAACCGCTTGCGGAATTCCACTGGAGATTTGTGAAACGCAGCCTGGATATTATCTTTTCGGTGTTTGCTATGATTTCTATTTTATCGTGGCTTTATCCTCTTTTGTTTATATTAAATAGATTTTCTTCTCCCGGTCCTGTATTTTTTGTCCAGGACAGAGTGGGTACCGGAAATAAGATTTTCAAATGCTATAAGTTCCGTACGATGCACACCGGAAATAAAAGCATAAATAAATACCAGCCTACCGTTGATGATGATCCGCGTGTAACAAGGATAGGAAAGTTCTTAAGGAAATCTAATATCGATGAATTGCCGCAGTTCATAAATGTATTAAAGGGTGAAATGTCTGTTGTCGGTCCAAGACCGCATCCGGTTGCATTCAATGAAATTTATAAAGAGATGGTTGACGAAATAAAAATCAGGAGCTGGGTTAAGCCCGGCATAACAGGCTGGGCACAGATTCACGGCATGCGCGGCGATGTCCCTGATTACGAAGAGAACAAAAAAAGAACCGTTAAAAGGATTGAGTTCGATCTTTGGTATATTGAAAATTGGTCTTTCTGGCTGGACATTCAAATTATTTTAACAACTGTTTGGCAGATGGTTAAAGGAGACACTAAAGGGATATAGGTATGGCGACGGAAGCTAAGAGTAATGGGACGAGAGCGTAGGGGGAGATGCTTGACATTATAGAAAGGGCAGACTAATTTGCCCTAAGTTTGTTTTTAAATTATTAATGGGCTGTATATATGAACACTAAAGTTAGTTTTGTACGACTTGCAGGAATGTTTCTTATTCTACTTTCTATTTTCATTTCAAACGGGTGTAAGTCGGAAATGCAGGTTACGAGCCCCAACGGTACTAGCGGGGGAGAAACTGCAAAGACTAGTGTTATAACAGGTCAAGTTATAAACAATACTACAGGGATACCGGTTGACAGTGCGTTTGTACAGGTAATCGGAACCTCGATTTACCAGACGACATTAACCAATGCCCAGGGTAAATACTCCGTTAGTATCTCGCTTACTTCGAATACGGATTTAATTGTCTATGTTTCGAAGACAGGCTTTATTCAGGATACCACAGCCATATCGGTAACATACGGAGTCGATTATTCTGTTTCGCTTATCTCTATGAGATCTTCTACCGGGACACAAAAGCCTTCGGGCAACCCGGTAAGTATTTATCTTCTAAATCAATCTACTCCAAACATTGGTGTACAGGGAAGCGGTTCTGTTGAGACTGCCGCTTTAACTTTTGTTGCAGTGGACTCATCCGGCACCCCAATTGATTTGGACCACTCGGTAAACGTTACATTTTCATTAGGTCAGCATCCCGGCGGAGGAGAAGAATTCAGCCCCGCTGTTGTTGCCACGAACAATAACGGGCAGGCTACGGTAAATATTACGAGCGGTACTAAGTCAGGCACTGTGCAGATATACGCAGAGATAGATATTAACGGGAAAAAGATTTATTCTATGCCGGTTGCGGTTACAATTTTCGGAGGGCTTCCTGACCAGGCTCATTTCAGCATAGCTCCTACAAGTTTGAACTTTCCAGGCTATGATATTTACGGCTTAACCGATGCTATTAATGTTTATGCAGGCGATAAGTACGGCAACCCGGTACGACCAGGAACCTCGGTTTATTTCACAACCACTGGAGGAATAATCGGCGGCGCAGCCGAAACAAACCAGGATGGTATAGGATCAGTCAGCTTATTATCGGCATCACCTCAGCCGAGCGATGCAACAAAAGGTCCTGGCTTTGCGTTAATAACTGCTTCAACTGCCGACGAGAATAAGAATACGGTACAGAGCTCTGCTTATGTTTTGTTTTCAGGACGGACACAAATTACAAATGTTACGCCAACAACCTTTAATATTCCCAACGGAGGTTCGCAATCATTTAGTTATGATGTAAGCGATGAGAACGGCAACCCTCTGGCGAGCGGCACCGGTATTACTGTAAGTGCTGCAGGCACCAATGTGGCTTCTCAAGGCGATGTTGCGGTAAACCTGCCTGATACACAAAGTAAAACATGGACTCATTTCAGCTTTCTTGTTTATGATACCGCCGATACTATAAATGTTGTTAATCCCTGTACCATTACAATTTCTGTTACGAGCCCTAATGGAAATAGTCAAGTGACTTTAACAGGAACAAGCAGATAGAAAAGTTATTGAGCGAAGGGAAATCTGAATTTTTAATTAAATGAATTAAAAATTAAGTAATTAAAATTATGGCTGAAATAGTTTCAATCTTGTTTACTTGGCTTGTTTTTGGATACTGGGGATTTGAGGCTTCTAAAAAATATAACAGGAAAATAAGTTACAAGACAATAGTCTTTTACATTGTTCTGGCAATTGTATTCTCGTTTATATTTTCCGGAACGAAAATAATTTCTATACTGGGTTTTTCTTTAACTCTTAGCAACATACTTAGCAGCCTTGCCGAAGGCTATGCAATAGGATTAATAGTTAAGATGAGAAAGATTAAACATGCAGCAAAATATTAAAAATATCCTTGTTAAATCGGGAATTGAAATTTTATGCTTTGTTTTAATTGGGATTGCAGCCATTGGGGGTGCTGTTATCAACACTAACAGCACCGGCTTTTCATATACGATTTTCGGGTTTGCTGCCATTGTGTTTTATTATCTTCTTACAGAAAGCGGCATAAAGAATTTTTTAACCCTCGGAACCCTGCTTGCCTTATTATTAGTAATAATATTCAAAACCGACGATAATGTCTTGGTCTTAATAAGAAATTTCTGCTGGTTTCCTATAATCGGAATGATGGTATATTATATATCTCTTTTGGAAAAGAAAGATTGGTTCAAAGCTTCAAAGCTGTGGATTTCAGCAGCCTGGTTCTTAGGATTTATTACAGTTTACATATTCATGGGAATACTGAATATTGCCGTTTTTAGCACTTACATGATAACTGCCCGGATTAATCTTTTCTTTTATTTAAGTCAAGCTGTTAAACTCGGCGGAGTACTGGGATTTGGAATCGGTCTTGGTAAATTAATCGAAAAGAATTTGACCGGCAGAAAATTATTGAATACCTAACATAATTATTTTTTACTAAAATGAAGTTGATTAAAAAATATTTGCCTTTATTATTAGGGGGTTTTATCCTTGCCGGCGGCTTATATCCGCTTCACATAAGTGCAGAATGGATTGGTCTGGTTGCGGTGTTTATAGTAATCATACTGATTTTTGAGGCTGTGGAAGACAGCAGAATCAGAAGGATTAAAAGGCGGCATTTCAATTCTTCAAAAAAAATAGAACATATTCTGAAGTTCAGCCTTTTTATCGGCTTGCCGTTATCAATTATCCTTATCTTTCTTATTCACAAAAAGGCTGAGCTGCTTTTTTCAATTTTGTTCATACTCGTTCCGCTAACTATAATATTCGGCTGGATTGGATTTTTAGATTGGCAAAAATGCAACCAGCTTTCTCTTGAAGAAAAATATAGATTGAATGACAAATAATACCGGAAAGTTAGAAGACTCTTTATTCAAAAAATATCTTGAAATCCTAAAAGTACCTGCCGGTCAGCCCGATAAAGAAACGCTCAAAGCGCTCATTGCCGGTCATTTGGCTCATATACCTTTCGAGAATATTTCAAAAGTATATTACAACAAGAAGTATGGCATGGATTCAATCCCGGCTTTTGAAAAATATATTCAGGGTATAAGAGAATATCATTTCGGCGGAACATGCTACGCAAACAATTATTACTTCTCAAGGCTTCTTGAATATCTTGGATATAAAGTAAGGCCTTGCGGCGCCGATATGAGCAAGCCCGATGTGCATGTAGTCAGCATAGTAACTATTGATGACCTGGAATATATTGTTGACGCGGGTTATGCAGCGCCTTTCTTTGAGCCTATGCCGAGGTATTTAACAACCGACTACGAGATTAATTTCGGCGAGGATAAATATGTA
>JBJKRP010000132.1:0-3147 GCA_046704565.1 Ignavibacteriaceae bacterium
GACATAGACGCTTCATCAACATCAACCTGGGATTCCGGAAGCGGGTTCACTCCGGTTGGAAACAACAGCACAAATTTCGCCGGAGTCTATGACGGAAACGATCACACTATTACCGGTTTATACATTAGCAGAGCTTCAACAAACTACATCGGTCTATTCGGATTGGCAAGCGGAGGAAATATAAAAAGCACCTGGTTGAAAGATATTAATATAACCGGGCAGCAATACGTTGGCGGGCTTGCCGGGAAAAACGGCGATGCGGTAAGCGACTGCTATAGTACGGGAAGCGTTGCCGGAGGAGGCAGCAGCAGTCAGGTGGTTGGCGGGCTAATAGGCGGAAACCTCGATTCAGTGAGCACCAGTTATTCCACGGCAAATGTAAGCGATACGGTCAGCGGCAACTCTTTGGTCGGCGGGCTTGCCGGGTATAATACAAGTACAGGTACTATAAACAACTGCTATGCTACCGGAAATGTTAGCGGCAGTGCATGGATTGGAGGATTGGCGGGGGAAACAGATGGAGAAGTATCCAATTGTTATAGTGCAGGGAAGGTTAGTGGAAGCACTAATGCCGGGGGGTTTACAGGCGAAAATGATGGAACAATAGACAGCAGCTTCTGGGATGAGGATTCAACGGTAACCGGTATAGCGAATGGCATAACAACAGGCGCTGCCGGTGAACCGACAAATTCCATGAAAACAGTTTCAACCTTTTTGAATGCAGGCTGGAGTCCGGATATATGGGATATGAACAGCGGAGTTAATAACGGTTATCCTTATTTAAGCTGGCAGAATGCAGGCGGCTTTCCGCTGCCTGTAGAGCTTACTACTTTTACGGCAGTTAATCTCGGAGATAAAGTTGAACTGAAATGGAGTACTGAAACGGAAGTGAATTGTTATGGATTCGATATTCAGCGTGCCTCGGCGGAGCGGAGCGAAGACGGGAGGTCAGAAGTCAGCGATCAGAAGTCAGTAGGGAGTAAGGTGTATGGAGTAGGGAGTAATTCGTCATTAGTCAATAGTCATTCGTCATTCGAAAAGATTGGTTTCGTTAAAGGGAGCGGGAACAGCAATTCTCCTAAAGAATATTCTTTTGTTGATAAGGATCCTACCGGAGGAAATAATTTTGATTATAGATTAAAACAAATAGACAACGACGGCAAGTTTGTGTATTCAAAAATTGTTAATGTAAAATTTGTACCGAAAAATTATGAACTATTTCAGAATTATCCGAACCCGTTTAATCCTGCAACAACAATAAAGTACAGTTTACCGCAGAACAGCAATGTAAGGATAACATTGTACAACATACTTGGCCAGAGAGTAAGGGAACTTGTAAACCAGGCACAGATAGCAGGATATTATAAGTACAACTGGAATGCAAGTGATATGGCATCGGGTGTTTACATTTATGTATTTGAAGCAAAGTCAACCGACGGGAAACAAGATTATCAGTCGATAAAGAAGATGGTATTGCTTAAATAACCCTGCGAACTCTGCGTATTCTCTGCGAACTCTGCGTGAAAAAAGGCATCCCTCAGTGAACGCAAAGAAGGCGCTGAGGTCTCAAAGGAGAAATAAAAATGAAAAAAATTATTTTACTTTTTCTTAATGATATTACTTTTATTTCCCTTTTTCGATTATACGTTTGCCCAAAGTCAGATTTCGGCATAGAGGAGGTAAGTAACCACGCCGTAATAATTTTACAATAATTAAACTTCTACTGCCAAAGGCATCACTTTGTGAGAAGTTTTTTCATTCCGAATTTCATTTATTTCAACTTATTACCTCGTAGAGGTAAAATTATTGCAAAAATCTGTAATTATCTTAAAAACCAATCCTCGTAGAGGATTTATTATTCTATTTCAACACTTATCCTCATCCTGTATGAGTAGCTTCTCAGATACTGACCACTATGTGGCAGATCGCTTTAATTGAAGATTTGAAGCGATTAAGTAGCCACTAATAACGGTGTTATATAGGAAGTGTCTTGTCGGCAATAGCAGCTTGTATTTTTTTTGTCGGTTAGTAATCATATTTTTACTAAATTTTCACTTCTTTCTAATCAAATATGTAGGGTTCCTTAAATTAAAAATATACAATGATTCGTAGCACAAATATGATTTGTTTTTTTATTAACTAAAAAGTACATTAAAATCTGATAAGATATATTATCAAATGCATTCCGATGATTATGTTCCGATCTTTTATATCAAGGGTATACTTATTAAACCACATTGCGGAAAATTCTATAACATATATGAGCAAAATCTAAATTTAACTCTCAGTTATCAACGATCTGAGTTTTAGAAAAAGTAATTGCCGGTAGTAATATCCCAGAGGCTTTAAATTCTTAATTCTTCATTCAAATGTTCTGAATTCACTATTCAGGAATTAAGAGTGAAGAATCCGCCGGTGGCGGAAATAGTGAATGAAGAAGTATTTCCGGCACAATGCAATCATGCAGAAACGGTTGTAGAGTTGAAAATTGAGAGTTGATTGTTGAGCATTTCGCATAGCGACCACTATGTGGGAAAATTTAAAAAAATGTGTGCAAAGAAAATGCACCGGGAGGCGCTATGCCCTTCTTGTCTCGGCGAAGTCAAAAACGAAGCCGGATGCTCTTTGCGCTTTTCACGTTTTTATAAATACTGGAGAAGATAATGATAAAGAAGATACTGTTTGCAGCATTTTTATTTGTATCCATAACCTATGCACAAACCTCCACGCCGCCTGCAGCAGGAAACGGCAGTGCAGGTAATCCATACCAAATAGCAACGCTGGATAATCTTTACTGGCTTTCCCAAACTTCAAGTGTATGGGGAGATTATTTTATTCAAACCGCTGATATTGATGCCTCTTCCAGTTCAAACTGGGATAGTCATCAAGGCTTTACTCCGATTGGTAATAATACAACTGCGTTTACCGGTACATACGATGGAAATTACCATACAATTAGCGGCATTTATATAAACAGGTCTTCTAATCAACAAGCTCCTTTCGGAGCCTTAAATGGTGTTATAAAAAATTTAGGATTAGTAAATGTGTATATTTCCGGCTATAGTTGGGTTGGCGGCATAGCTGGGAGTAATGATATTAATAGTAGCATTAGCAATAGTTATTCAACGGGCTCAGTATCAGGAAATT
>JBJKRP010000133.1:0-3120 GCA_046704565.1 Ignavibacteriaceae bacterium
TAGATCTGATTAATGATATAAAATCCGCCGAAGATCTAAACTTCTTTGTTGAGCTTCTTGATATTTATATTAAGGATTTGCCTTTAAGCATTGCACGAATTAAGAACGCTGTTGTTCAAAAAGATAAAAACCAGGTAAGATTTTACGCACACAAATTGAAAGGCAGCAGCCTTACATTCGGCATACATGTCATTTCCGATCAATGTATTAAGATTGAAGACGCAGTAAAGCAGGACATTGACCAGCCTCTTGTTACTGAATTAGTCGATGATCTCGTCCTGAAATTCGAGATTGTTATTAAGGAATTAGAACAGTTAAAAGAAAAATACAGCCACATGTCCTTCTGATAATTTATCCTGCATTGTAACGTGAGCCTTTGTTTTGTAATTTTGGTATATTACTTTATAACGTTAAAGTAGTACGTGGATAAAATAGGAGTAAAATGTTCGAGAATGAAATAAGAAATAATGTGCTTCATTCATATTTTGAAAAATTAGGCTATCAGCCGGAAGAAATAAGCGGTAATAAGAAGTTTAAAATTTTTGATTCGTATGATGACGAACTTAATTCGCTTTATAACGGCGTAGGTCTAAGAGATATATCCGATAGCGGCATATTTGAACTAACCGGCAAAGATGCCCTGGATTACCTGCATCGTATAACGACCAATTCTCTTAAGTCTCTGGGAAAAGACAACCTTGCGAAGACAATCTTTACTACTGAGAAAGGGAGGATTATTGATACAGCTACAATTTTAAACTTCGAAGATTACCAGCTTTTATTTTGCAGCAGCGTGTTTAAAGATAAAGTGAAAAGCTGGGTTGATAAATATATCATAATGGACGATGTACGAATTGCAGACATTAAAGGAAAGTATTCGCTGCTTGAGCTGATAGGACCGCAAGCAGAATCCTTTATGACGCTTGTTTGCGGCAGCGCAGTAGATGAGGTTGAAGCTAATAAATTTAAATCTGTTATGTCGGAAGGAATATTGTTTACACTTGCAAGGATAATTGAAAAAGACGGCAGCCAAAAATTCTGGATCTTAAGCAGTCCTGAAAATTCCGTTAAGCTGGTCGATTTTATGTTAAACAATAAAGGCATTTTTGATTTTAATCTTATAGGCGAAGATGCATACAACTGTTACCGCATAATTAAGGGAATACCATTGACTCCAAATGAGTTGAACGATCAATTCAATCCGCATGAAGCTAACCTCTTGAACCTGGTAAGTACGACAAAAGGCTGCTATATAGGACAGGAAGTGATTGCAAGGCTTGAGACTTACGATAAAGTTCAAAAACAGTTAAAGGGAGTTTCATTTAACGAACCGGTAATTCAAGACAGCCGGTTAAATCTATTTGATGAGAACGGGAGTGATGCGGGCATTGTTACCTCGGTTAGCTTTTCTGCTAAGTGCGGGAAGCATATAGGTCTCGCTTACATTAGACGAGACTTTTCTGAGAGCGGCACACTGTTGGTAGCCAAAGATGGTAACGGAAATAATTATAAAGCTGCAGTTGAAAATCTTCCATTTAGGAAATGACAAAAATATATACTAAAACCGGCGATAAAGGTGAAACCGGACTTTTCGGCGGCGGTCGGGTTTCTAAGGATTCATTAAGGATTGAAGCTTACGGAACGGTTGATGAACTAAATTCATTTATAGGTCTTGCAATAACCGAGACAAGAGATGAAGAGGTGAAAAAACTTCTTAGAAAAATCCAGGATGAATTATTTACAGTAGGTTCCAACCTGGCTGCACCGGATAAGAAGAAAGATAAGAAAAATATTATCCCCGAAGTAAAAGAAGACTTTTACCTTGAAGCCGAAAGAGCAATTGATCATTTTGAAGAAAAGCTTGAGCCTCTGAAAAATTTTATTTTGCCTGGAGGTACAAAAAGCGCTGCATTACTTCATGTTTGCAGAACTGTATGCCGCCGTGCCGAAAGAAGGGTAGTAGGATTAAAGAATAAAGAGAACATAAGCGGAGAAAATATAATAATATTTCTTAACAGGCTTTCGGATTTGTTCTTTGTACTTGCCCGGTATGAAAATTACATCTCAAACGTTCCGGATATAAAATGGAACGTTTAATAGTTATATTTGTATAAACATAAAAACGGTTCTTATAAAATATTTCTTATATCTCCGTATTCATTACTCCTTACTAAAAAGTTGGGGGGTGAATTTTGGTTTCGACGGGGTTGAAGAGACATGGAACTGCGCACCGTGTTCCCCGAGTACACGCAAAACAATTGGGAATAAAACAATAACTGGCGAATCTAATTACGCCTTAGCTGCTTAATTAAATAGCAGCCGTTCAATGGTTCCTTTCATATCGGGAATCAATTGAGCGTCGTTTAGATATGATAAACGGATCTATCGCTCTTATAGACGCGGTGAAATCTCAATGAGCAGGCTTAAAGCGATCTTTGTCTGTTTAGTAACTTTAAGCTTAAATAAAAACAGACTATGTGTGTAGATGTTCTGTGGTGCTTAACTTCGGACGCGGGTTCGACTCCCGCCACCTCCACAAAACTTTGTTTATGAGAAGCGAATAAAGCGATACCTCTCTCTCTGCGATGTGAAATGAAGCAGGGTATATTTATAAAATATTATAGCTCAAGCTACGCCTTCGCAGACTTGGCGTCCTTTTTAGTGAAACATCAAAACAAAACCTTGAAGCAGCGTAACTCTGTGAAACCGTGCTTCACTAACTTGCAAATAAATCTATTAGTTTAGTTACCTGCAATTTTAATTATTCTATGCAGACGAAAAACACTTCGCATTAAATCCAGCTAATTTTGATATTTACTTTTACTCTTCACAGATTATTACTTCAACAGAATTCATTTATTCTTTTTTTAACCATCCGGTATTTGAGAATTAATAGAATAACTAAAAAATGATATCCCGTTTTACAAAAAGTGAGCCGGGTTTGTTGAAACGCATAAGTAATTTATTTTTCTTCAATTATTGAAATATTCCTTAATATTTTTATTGAAATCCAGTTCATATTAACTTAAATTACAGTTGTAATGGAAAAAGTTTTTTTTTACAAGATGAGCGGAGCGGGTAACGATTTTATCTTAATAGATAAAAATTCAAATTCCGGCT
>JBJKRP010000134.1:0-5457 GCA_046704565.1 Ignavibacteriaceae bacterium
CCCATAGTCCTCATATACAACAACAGGAATTCCATTAGGGGCAATAGCGATTGAAGTATAATAAGCTTTTCCGGAAGAAAAACCGGCAGAGCCAACAGCTGCCCAACTACCGCTGCTATATTTCATCACTGTTGCTTTAAGTAATTGATTATTATCCGAAAAAACGACATACGGTGTTCTGCTGTCATCAATTGCGATTTTGGTATAATCAGCATTTTTGTCGGAAAAACCGGCTGAACCAACTACAGCCCAGCTGCCGCTGCTATATTTCATAACTGTCGCTCTCATTGATCTATCAATATCCGAATAAACGACATACAGGTTTCCGTCGCCGTCTATAGCAATTGATGTGTAATCAGCCTGTCCTGCAGATATACCGGGAGAGCCGACAGCTTCCCAACCGCTATAACCGCTGCCGGTATAACTCATCACTGTTGCTTCAAGATTTTGTCCATTATCCGAATAGACTACATAAAGTTTTCCGTCGCCATCTATAGCAATTGAGGTATAAATGGCAACATCAGCAGAAAAACCGGGTAAGCCAACTGCCTCCCAACCACTGGAGCCGTTGCCGGTATATTTCATTACTGTTGCTTTAGATGAATGTGCATAATCTCTATAGACAACGTAGGGGGTTCCGTTATATACAGCAATCGATATATCACCGACTATACCATCTGAAAAACCGGTTGAGCCGACAGTTTCCCAGCCACTGGAGCCGCCGGTATATTTCATCACTGTTGCTTTATTTAAATTATCCGAATAAGCAACATAAGGAGTTCCGCCGGCATCTAAAGCGATTGTAGTAGAATTGGCTGAAGAAGCTGAAAAACCAGGTGTGCCGACAGCTGCCCAACTGCTTCCATCATATTTCATCACTGTTGCATAACCTGAATTTCCCCAATCCTTGTAAACAACATACGGAGTTCCGCTGCCGTCTATGGCGATTGATGTACTAGCCGCAATGCCGGCGGAAAAACCGGCATCACCTTCATTCCACCACTGCTGAGCTTTTATCGCACTTGTAAAGAACAGCAGGCATCCCGGCAGAATGAATATTCTTAATTTCTTAACAAAATTTACTGTTTTCAGTAAGATTAAAGCTAAAGCGTAAGTTGTTCTTTCCACTTGATATCTCCTTGATTATTTTCGGTAATAATCATTAAATAAATTCCTTCGTTTAACCTGCATGCATCAAAACTAATTGAATAAGCAATCGCATGAAGTCCTCCTGTAAATAAAAATCGAAATCATACGTTCGAAAATTATTTGCAGGAGATGGTTCTTATAAGTAAAAAGGAATAAAAGGTAAATAGAAGGAATTAGAGGTTATAATTTGGAATTGATACTAGATTAAACTAATAACATTAGACCGGCAATTCGACAATAAACGAAGAACCTTTGCCTTTAGCTGATTCGCACCAGATGTTTCCCTGAAGTACCTCGGTTAAGCTTTTTGCAATTGATAAACCAAGACCTGTTGTAGATTCTCCTGCGGTGGGTTTGGATGAAAACCTGACGAATTTTTTAAAGAGATTAGGGAGCTCGTCTTCGCTAAATCCCGGTCCTTCGTCTTTAACGCTTATAATTGTTTTACCGTCTTTCAAATCAACATTGATAAAGACATTTCTTTCTTCTTCTGAAAACTTAATGGCGTTGGAAATAAGATTATCCAATATTTGGGCTATCACACTTCTGTCGCTTTTTATTCTAATAAATTCTTTTGACGGTATAAAGTGCATACAGATTTTTTTCGTCTCGGCTTGCTGCCTGTATTTATCTGTAATTGCCTTCAAAAGGAGAACAATATCAAACTCCGTCATTTCCAGTTCTATCTTCCCGGTTTCGATTCTGTTAAGGTCCAGAAGTCTGGAAATAATATCTTTCATCCTTTTTGCAGTCGATTCAATCTCAGTCATCTTCCGTGGAATTTCAGTACTTTTATTTTTCTCATACATCAATTTAACGGTAGCGGAATCCAGCATAATCGAAGTGAGAGGATTTTTTAAATCATGCGCTGCTATACCAAGAAACATATTCTTTTCGTTATTTAATGTTTCAAGAATAATATTCTGCTGTCTGATTTTATCGTTTGATTTTTTCTTTAAAAGGTACCGGTTGTATGTTGCGGCGAGCAAAAGAAAAATTAAAATTAAGCCTCCTATTAATGAAGCGCGCCAGATACGCTGCACTTCAATTTCCTTATCCTGAAGCTGTCGTTCCTGTTGAAGCTGAAGTATTTCCTGTTCTTTTTTTTCGGTTTCATATTTTGTCTTTAATTCTTCTATCTGGTTTGTATTTTGTTCGTTCAGAATCGTGTCTTTAACGCCGGAGTATAATTGATAATATTTCAATGCTGCCCGGAAGTTATTCTTGCCTTCATAATATTCCGACGTGTATTGATAATTATCCTGGATTAACGGTTTGGCGTCGATGGCTTTGGATAATTTTATAGCTCTGTCGAGATACGGCTTCATCTTATCAAATTGTTTTAACTCCTGATAAGTTACCGCAATATTGTTCAGTATATTTGCAATTGAATATTTGTCATCGAGAAATTCATAAATGGGAAGAGATTTATTGTAGTAATAAAGAGCAGTGGAGTAGTTTCGCATATCCCAATTTAAGTTTGCAATATTTTGGTAGCCATCCGCCGTACCTTTCTTATCGTCAAGTGTTATACTCAGTTTTATGGCTCTGTTATAAAATTCCAGGGCTCTATTGTAAATCTTCTTTTTTCGGTATACACTCCCGATGTCGTTCAGAATAACCAATGCAGCTTTATCTTTTTTTATTGTCTGCATAATATCAAGGGCTTGGTTAAAATACTTCAGAGCCGAATTGAAATCGTCGATATGGTAATAAACAATTCCTACATTTAATACCGAAGCTCCGATGGCATATTTATCACCAAGTTCCTCGCGAGCTTTTAGCGCCTTTAAGCCGTATTCCAAAGACTTTTCATAATTACCGAGAGAATTATAAAGAAGACCAATGTTGCTAAGTGAACTTGCAATTCCTTTTTTATCATTTAATGTTTCTCTTATTTTTAGAGCAGCCTTATAGTTGGTAAGAGCGTCTGCAAATTGCCCTTGATAAAAATCTGCAATACCGATTAGATTATAGGCGTCCCCACGTCCTTTCTGATAATTTATCTGATCGGATAATTTAATTGCCTGTTCAGCATACTCGATGGTTTTCTCTGCCGAAGTCCGCAAATATGAATCTGCCAGATCATTCAGCATATTTACTTTCTTCTTTCCCGCAGCTTTGCTTATATTTTTTAGTAAGCTGTCAACAGTATTTGTGCCCTGACATACTGCAACACTGGAAAGAAATAACACGAATAAAAATTGTATGAAAAAGACTCTTCTCATTTTCCTTTTATTCCTTTTAGCCTTCCGCTTTTATACAGACTAATTTCCATCTAAAACTTAACTATATTTTTCAAATTTTGCTATAAAATTCTTTTGATAATTCATATATTTAACCTGTACAAAGTTTATCGTTTTAAGGGAATTATGGAATCTACTTCGTAAGATGAAAAGGATACTTCTAATAGACGATGATAAATCTATGCTGAGCAGCCTAAGGGATTTGCTGTCTCTTGAAGATTATGAGGTCGAATCTACAGACGACAGTATTAATGGAATTAAGCTAGCCAAAGAATGTAATCCCGATTTAATTGTTTGCGACATAATCATGCCGAAATTAGATGGGCTTGGTGTTCTGAATGAATTGAGTAAGGACTGCGGGACGGCACAAATCCCTTTTATATTTTTAACTGCCAAGTCTGAGCTTGCCGACATCAGGAAAGGGATGGAGCTTGGTGCAGATGATTATATAGTTAAGCCGTTTACACCAAGCGAATTGCTGCGCGCCATCGAGGTCCGTTTAGCAAAAAAGGAACAACTGCTGACAGCGCTGTCTAATTTACCCGGTGTTCAAAATAAAAATAACGCTGAAAAAAAGAAGCTGGGCAAAGAAAGCTTTATTATTCTGATGAATTCAAATAAACCTGAAAACGTAAGGATTGGTACAATTGTCTATATTGAAGCAATGGAAAAATATTCCCAGGTAGTCCTTGCCAGCGGTAAGAAATTAATAGTTAGAAAATTAATTAAAGAGTGGAATGCTGTTCTTCCGGAAGAGTGCTTTGCAAGAATTCACCGCTCCGTAATTATAAATCTTGAATATGTAAGCCGGATAGAAAAGTGGTTCAACAATTCATTCAGGATTTATCTGAAGAATGTTGAAAAACCGTTTGAAGCCAGCAGACGGTTTGCAGCAGAATTAAAATCAAGACTGCAGTTTTAATTATTAATTTTAGTAACGAGTTAGTTTCATATCTCAGGCTTTGTATTCATCATGTCGGTGCAGCCAGGCGCCTGTTTCGTTCCGTCCTTTCGGTGCGCGGTCGAGCCACTGGTACATGCCCCAAAGTACGTCCAGCCCGCGCGAATAAGTAGAATATGTATGATAGACTATTCCGTCTTCAAAAGCGAATGCGCTCATACCCGGTCTTTCCCGCATGTAGGTATCCTGATCTGTTCCTGTACCGGCAGCGTTGGAAGTTGACACTTCCTTCATGTTAGTTTTTATCCCCGCCCGAGGTGCTTCGCGCTGATAGTTGTATTCTATTTCTCCTTCGCGCTGCTGCTGCTCTGTAAACGAGACGAGAAAATCTGAATTAAAATCGCTGCCGAAGGAAGACGCCCACGGAAACGTCCAGCCCATTCTTTGTCTATATTCCTGCAGCTTATTTAACGGTGCGCGCGAGACCGCCCAGAGCATTACATCATGGTTTGCAAGATGAACATAGAAGCCGTTAAAGTGATCGGCAAGCGAAGAGCATGAAGGACACCCTGCTTTGTAATCCGGTCCAAACATAAAATGATAGACGATAAGCTGAGAGCGTTCTTTGAAAAGATCGGGAAGGGAAGCTTTACCTTCGTGAGTTTCAAAGCTGTACTTTTTTTCGATGCGAACCCACGGCAGTTCCTGCCGCTGCTTCGCTACCTTATCGCTCTGGTGAGTAAGTTCCTTTTCGGCTTTAAGCAGATTTAATCGCGCATCAAGCCACTGTTTGCGTGTACCGGTCTTGTGCATGGCGTTCATAATAATACCTTTGGTTAGTTAATGGAAAATGTTTCCGCAATGAAAGTAAGTGAATTTACTCGCGAAATTATAAATTCAAAATCGGACTGGATACATGGGTATTGAGGAACACAAAATAATATGATTGCAAAATCCCAACATTACAGAATTACGTGGCTGAAAAATTATTTGAAAGATGAGTATTTATTTTTGAAAACATTTATCACTTACTAACAGAGTCTGGTGCTTGCATGGTAAGAGAATTTGTTAACAATATCTCAATTTTAATGAGGTGAGGACTTTTTGGATTTTGCGTAATATATGCTTGCTATTAAGAGTAAGTTTTTTAATTAAATGCAT
>JBJKRP010000135.1:0-24177 GCA_046704565.1 Ignavibacteriaceae bacterium
GTTCCAAATCTGTGACCAGGTTTGCGTTCCTGTTGAATTAACAGAAGCAACTTTCCAAAAATATGTGCTGCCGTTTGTTAAGCCGTTTAACGCAAGCGACGTTGAGGTTAACCCCGATTTATCCAAGTAAATATTAGTGAATGCCTGATCGGTCGAAACCTGAACTCTATATGAAGCAGCTCCGGATGCAGCACTCCAGCTTAAAGTCGATGAAGTCGTAACTCCAGTCTGATTATTTGCCGGAGCCGAAAGTACAGGAGCGGCAGAAACTGCGGAGGTATTGCCGTTTAACATTAGATTGTCCAGATCATAAGTAACAGCTTTTCCACTTACATCCTGAATTACTATTTGATCTATTGCAAGATTATTAGGATCCAATGCTGATAACGGGATTGTTACTATTGTCCATTGGTTGGACGGAACGTAGCCATAATTGATTGTAGGGAAAGACCCCTTTGAATTATTGCCAAGATAAACGCTCAGGTTTAAACTTGCAGACTCACCATAGACCGCAAATTGAAGCGAGTTGTAGTTTGCCGGGTTTATATCTTTTATTGAAGACCATGAACCGGATAGAAGTCTTAAAGCTCCCCATGCGTTCTGATTAACATTTAAAGAGAAAGCTCCTTCGTAAATGTTTTTTGCACTTGTAAAGTTCGGAGTAATATTCCAGGAGGTATTAGTCCAGTCGGGAGATAAATTATCTTGATACACGAAAATAGCAGACGAGTTTGCAACTGCTGTGGTATTTGAAACATTTACAGTGCAGGTTGCAGTAGTAGAATTTCCCGCTGCGTCGCTTGCCGTTGCAGTTATTGTGTGCGAGCCGTTTGCCACCGAAGCTGAATTAAAAGCTACTGAATAAGGTGAAGATGTCAAAGCGCTCCCCACCTGGGTACCGTCCACCTTAATTGCAACATTAGATACGCCTACATTATCGGATGCAGTCGCAGAAATATTTATCGTTCCATTAACGGTTGCCGCGTTAGCCGGATTTGTTATTGCTATAACAGGCGGAATGGTATCTTTAACGGCAATTGTATTTGAAACATTTACGGTAATGGTTGCCGTAGTGGAATTACCTGCAGCATCTGTGGCTGTTGCAGAAATTGTATGCTGACCGTTTGATAAGGTAGTAGAATTAAAGACTAAAGAAAATGGGAATAATGTTAAAAGACCTCCGGTCTGAGTGCCGTCTATTTTATACACCAGACTTGCAACACCTACATTATCCGAAGCATTCGCGGTAATGCTGAACGAGCCGCTCACGGTTGCGCCGTTTGACGGCGATGTAATAGCAACTACAGGAGGAGTAACGTCATTAGTCCCAGAAGAACTGCCGTTTACTGCGTTCTTTATAGATTCCAACAATTGCTGCTGCTGACCCGCGGGATTACTACTTTGATAACCTGCGCCAAGCTCCCAGACAATTAATCCGCCAAGCCCGGTACTTTTTACATAATCTACCTTTGCCCGGCAAGTAGCAGTGTCATCATAAGAAATAAATTGATCGCTGGACGATCCTGCATTGTCTATGCTAAGATACGAAGCTTGTGCACCTGAATCCCAGTGATATCTTCCCGGCTGATAATATTGCTGCATAATAGTATAGTACGGAACATTAGCCTGTACGGTTGGAGCTGTAGTCCATGATTGATCAGGAGCTGTAACTCCACCTGTTGGTGTGCCGGCACCTCCGCTCCACACATATCCGTAAAAGTCCACTCCTATACCTAATTTGTTTACAGGTACGCCGGCAGAAGAAAAATTAGATACCATGTTGTTTATTGAGGGAACTGGTCCGCCTGTACTCGGAAATTTTATTCCGCCGTCATAAATAGCTGAATTATGCCATGAAACCCAGCCTTGCCAGGCACCGGACATATCATAACTCATTATATTTATCTCATCAAATTGATTAGCGAGCGATGCAAAAATAGAAGGCTGCCATTGAGTTGCCGCTGTTAACATAGGTCTTGGTGAAATTTTATTTAGAGCCGTTCGTAATGCGTTTATAAAGGCGGTATATTGAACTGCGTCGGATGAAGATAAAGTTTCCCAATCTATATCAATTCCGTCGTATCCTCTATACTTCATAAAGTTTACCAGGTTGTTAACGAAATTTGAAAGATTTGCGGGACTTGTTGCGCCCATAAACGAGCTTTCACTGTTCCATCCGCCGACGCATATTATTACTTTAACACCCGCAGCATGAGCTTTGGAAATTAACGCTGCCGAGTTTGCCGGCGTTATACTGTTCGAGGTTGAATCTATAGTACCATCACTGTTGGGTACGATTGCAAAATGTATAATTTGTGTTACTGCACTGTAATCGATATTCTGCGAAGTTAGATATCCATTATCATTTTGTCCCTGCATCCACCCTGCATAATACGCAGTTACCCACATCTTAGTTTGTGCTTTTAAAGTTACAAACATAAAAGACACAATAATAGCTATAATCAGTAAAACTCTAATCTGCCTTATTCTAATTTTAGCTGAATCATTCATCGTATTCTTCTCCTTGATTATATTTAGCGAATTAATCATCATTATATTTTTTCGTTATATTGTTTTTATTAATTCTTTGTAAAGAATGTCGCATAAGACATCTACTATTTTGTACAGCTGGAAGGCTTGATCGAAAACGTAATCCGCCCCGAAATTGCGCCAGCGATCAATATAAATTGATGAGGTATTATCACTTAATACGATAGTTAACAACTCCTTATTCTGATCCTTGATTTTTTTCAACTCTTCAAGAACACCGGGGCTATATTGGTGAAGTGCAATTATAAGGACCGAAGGACAGCAGGATTTTATGAGTGCGGCTGCATCATATATTGTATCTGTTGTTCCGGCTATTTCAATGTGAGTTATTGCCGAAAAGATGGAGTAAAGACGGCTGCTAAGAAACCTGGAATCCGCTGCTATTATTATCTTCATTAAGTTCTCTATTATTTAGATCATCATTTTTTCTGATCCAAAAATAGATTTTCAGCCAAGCCTGCGGTATAGGATTCCTTGCCATATTATTGCAACACTTTAAGCAAGTTTTGTGTAGTATTTTTTGTGATGACTATTTAATGATCCTGAAGGACGGGGAAGCTATGAAACGAAAAGAATTTAATAAAGAATGTAGATATTGTTTTAAGGGAGCTTGAATGCGAGAGACCTAATATTCAGGCTTTGGCATTTATAAATGGAAGTAAGAAGTTTATAGATTGGCGTTGAGATATGATGATTTAAAATTCCGGTTAGTCTATAAGATGTTTTTCAACAGAATAAAGAATCAGTTCAGCGTTTGATTTCATGTTCATCTTTTCAAGGATTCTGCTGCGATAGGTATTTACGGTATGAATGCTAAGAGAAAGTCTTTTTGCAATTTCACTTATTTTAAGACCCAAAGAAATCATTCTCATAATCTGAAATTCTCTATCGGAAAGCATTTCATGCGGTGCCTTGTTCGTGTCCCTATCTAATTCTTCTGCAAGTTTTTCCGCAAGAGAAGCTGTTATGTATTTCCTGCCGTCATTTATCCTTCTGACGGCGTTTACAATTTCTTCGGGATGCGTGTCCTTTGTTAGATATCCTGAAGCACCGGCTTTCATAACACGGACAGCAAATCTTTCCTCCGGATGCATAGTTAACACAAGTACGGGCAGTCTCGGGAATAACTGTTTTATATCAGTAATCAAATCTATGCCGCCCCTTCCGGGCATTGAAAGATCTGTAATAAGTATGTCGGGACCGGATTTCTTAAGCCCCTCCAGTACTTCGTGAGGATATGCAGCTTCGCCTACTACTTTAAGATCAATCTCTTCCTCCAAAATTTCCTTTATGCCTTTACGTATTAGAGGATGATCATCGGCAATGAATATTTTAATCATACCTAAAAATATATCTAACTGTTATTGTATGGAATTGCTACGATCAATTTTGTGCCTTTATCGATTTCGGACTCAATTTCGAACCTTCCGCCAAGCGCAATTACTCTTTCGCGGATTCCCATAATGCCCGTTGAAGTCGGGTCTTTAACCTTACTTTTGCCGATACCTTTGCCGTTATCCGCAATTTCAAGAACAAGCTCGCTCTCAATAACTGGAAGGCTTGCCGTAACGCTTGTTGCCGCGGAATGCTTTGCTACATTTGTAAGCGCTTCCTGGTAAATACGGAATATTGCAGTGGATTTTTCCTGGTCTAACTTAATATTATGTTGAATACGACTTATCCTGCATCTTATATTAGTTCGCGTCTCAAATTCCTGCGCCTGCCACTGGATTGCTGTCAATAATCCAAGCTCATCAAGGACAGAGGGGCGCAACTGTGTTATAACTTTTCTTATAGATTTAATGGTTGACTCAAGCAGGTCGGATATTGAGGCAATTTTTTCAAGCAAAGACAACCTGCTTAAAGGCTCCAATGCAGATTTCGAAATCATCCTGTTGAGTATGGTTAAATCCAATCTTACCGCCGTCAGCATCTGGCTGAATTCATCATGGAGCTCTCTGGCTATCCTTGTCCTTTCTTCTTCACGGGCAGCCTGCAGGTGAGCAGCGAGCGCGCGCAGTTGTTTTTCGTTTTCTCTCAACTGATCTTCAGTATTCTTTATCTTAGTAAGGTCTCTTATAATTACCGAGAAATTTATAAGATTATTGTTCTCATCAAAATACGAATTGATTGAAACGTCCGCCCAGAAGGATTGATCGTCTTTTTTTTTCATCCATATCTCCCTTTCAGCCCTGCCTTCACTCTTAGCGTCCGTCAGCATATTGTCTATTTCGCTTTCAGGCTGTTCCGCCTCTTTCGAAAATATATTAAAGTTTTTCAGAATGATCTCCGGCTCATTATAGCCTGTTATCCTTTCCGACCCTGCATTCCAGCTTGTTATTCTCCCTTCCATATCAAGCATGAAGATTGCATAGTCTTTTACTCCTTCAATAAAGGATCTGAACCGTTTTTCGCTCTCAATCAAAGCGTCGCTGGTAAGCTTTTGCATCAGTTCAATATTGGTCCTTTTTGTTTGATCTTCAACAACAAGCATAATCCTTTTTTTATTTTTACCGATTTTGTTATCAGGATTTTCACCGTCAGGCTCCAATGACATTTGCCTTGCTGCTATTTCAAGTTTAACCCTGTTTTTATCTTTTGTTATTATTTCTAAATTGAAAACTCTAACTTCATTCTTATTTCCCAGTATAATTTGGATCTGAGAGTTGAAGATAGATATACTTTCCCGCTCCACTAAATTCAGAAATGAAGGCAGCAGGAAAATATCGTTAATGTTATAGCCGCAGATGCTGCAAAATGAATCAGTAATAAATTCTATCTGTTTATTCTGACCATTTAAGATTGCAAATCCTAAACCGCTCTTATTCAAAATGTGCAGAAGATTTTCACTTAATTCGCGGTAGTTTATTTTTTTGTCTCTATTACTTACGGCAAGCTTGTTTTGATTTTCCTTAATTGCATTTTTTATGGTGCTTGTTAATGTTGGAAAATCATCCTTTGTTAAATAGCTGTATGCCCCGGACTTTAAGCTTTCAATAATATGATCAATAATAACCGAATCGTCAATAACAATGAGCGGGATTTCTATCCCGCTTTTACTTAAGAAATTAAGTAAGTCGATTGCATTAAAATTATTTAATGAAAAAGAAGATACTATTATAGATGGGTAAAAATGCGTAAGCTCCCTTTCAAAGCTGTCAAACGTCTCGATCCTTTTTGCAATTAATTCTAATCCGTTATCCGTTAAATGTCTAACAGCAGGCTCAAAAAAATGTTCGTAGTTATCTATAAACAGAATTTTATTCTGATTTTCTCCTGGCTTCTCTTTCTTACGAGAAATAATTGTTTCTTTTGCAATTAAGACCTGCATTAGCTTAGTTTTTATGTTTTTCAAATTTTATTGTTCACAATGCGCCGATATTAATTTATCCATTTAATAATTCTTACTGTAGAATCATCACCGCTGTTCGGGTTAATGTTTAATTCATCGATTAATTTATTAAAGATAAGAGAGCCAAAATCAACCTTATTTTCTTTTGAAAAGTAGCTTTTGTGAAGTGGAACTCTAATCGGTTTTTCAATATCTCTTTTAACTGCAGTTATAGCAATGCCATACTTCATTCCCCGGCGGATGGAGTCAAGAAAAATCCATCCGCCTGCACCGTTAACCAGTATTTCTCTTGCTAACCCGGATATTATAGTAGAATACAGCGTGGGCCAGCTACCCGAAAAACCACCCTGTCTTGCAAACCAAATTGCTTTCTGCCGCATTGTTACGACATCCATATCTTTTTTAATTCTTAATGAAATTTCCGCGTTAAACATGATATACAAAATTCGGGATAAGAAATCAAGCATTTTCTAATATTATTCCTTCTGAAGAAACTGTAGTCTCATTTTATCAGAACCATTTTTTTTACTTCAAAATAACTGCGGGGTGATGCCTTATCGAAAGACACGGCTTTTACAGCATAGAAATACATACCGGAAGCAAGTCCGTTGTCTCCGAAAGACATCTTATACATTCCGGCTCTTAAATCGCCGAATGTAAAAATTTTAACAAGCTTACCAACAGGATTATAAATAGAAAGCTGGACTCCGCTTTCAACCGGCAGTCCGAATTCTATTATTGTAGAGTTGTTAAACGGGTTCGGGTAGTTCTGCATTAATTCAAATTGCGCGGGCGGCTTGTCAGACAATAGGGGCGAAGAGTCTACCGCGCCGGTAGTAAATTTTGCATAGTTACTCCAACCGCTCTCGCCCGCTGGGTTAAACGCCCTAACATCCCAGTAATAAACAGTGTTTCTTGTTAATGAATTAACCTTTAATTCTAAGCCTGCTATATTAGCAGAATCAATTACAAGATTATTAAAATCAGAATTTAAAGACAGTCTTAATTCGTACGAATTAGCGTATGCAGAGCTAGTCCAATTAAACGTAGGGCTAAGCGAAACATCTTCAGTATTATTTTCAGGAGATACTATTTGCGGAACTGCCGGCGGCTCACCTGCCGTAACAAATGTTCTTTCTATAGAATAATTGCTCATTGAATATGTATTATTTTTGGAAAACGCCTTTATATGCCAGTAATAGGTATGCTCGTTTTCAAGACCAGAATATGAAAAAGTCGTATCGATTGATATTACGGTATCAATGTTTAATTCGCAAAAATCCGATGAAGAAGCGATCTGCAGCTCATAAGAATCTGCATTAACAACCGGGCGCCATGTAAAATTAATAGTCACAGGAGTATTCTTTAAGTCGTTTGCCGGTGCTGAAAGTACTGGAGGAAGCAATTGGGGACCGGGTGTCTTAAAGAATACCGGAGAAGTGAAAGGACTTTGCCCAGAGTTGTTAACAGCATTCACGCGCCAATAGTATTTCTTGTCAGGCTGCAAATTTGCGACGCTTATAGAAGAGGCAGTGTCTACCTGCAGGTCGTCAATTATATTTGAGAATAAGGAGTCTGCAGAAATTTGAACCCTGTAATAATCGGCTTCGGGTATAGGATACCAGCTTAAGACAACAGAAAGGGCTTTGCTGCTTGAGTCTTCACCGGGAGAATAAACCACAGGCACCGGCGGAATAGTATCCGGCGTTGTTTCCGCCTGTTTTATTGCATTTACTAAAGGCTGGCTTCCATTGGAAGTAACTCCTGCGCCTAATTCCCATATAAATACTCCGCCCAAATTATTTTTAACGGCGTAGTTTACTATTTCTCTGCACTCATGTTCGTCATCATAGGTAATAAACTTATCATTTATGTCGCAGGAGTCGTCTATTTGAAGGTAGGGTGCAGCAGCAGTTGAATCCCACCTGTAATTCTTAGGAAGAAAATAAGTATTCATTATTTGATAATAAGGTACATTCGGAATTACGTCTGGGGCATTTAACCAGGATTGTAATGGACCGGTTACGCCGCCGGTAGTAGTACCTGAGCCGCCTTTCCAAATATATCCGTAAAAATCAATTCCGACTGAAATTTTATTCTTGGAAATTCCTGCAGCGATAAATTCTTTGGTCATATTGTCAATTGAAGGCAATAGTTGACCGTTGCTTGAAAATCTATTGCCGCCGCTGTAAACTGGAGAATTGAACCAGCTAACCCACCCGTTCCATGGACCGGACATATCATACGTCATTATGTTTATTTGGTCAAGATACTGTTGGGCAGATGCTATTATTGCAGGCTGCCAGGCTACTGCAGCAGTAATTAACGCACCGGGCTTAACAGTATTAAGCATGGTACGTAAAAGTTTTATGAAGGCTAAATACTGCTGGCTGTCCGAACTTTCCAATACCTCCCAATCAATATCTACACCGTCATAACCTCTTGCAAGAATAAATTTAACGATGTTGGAAACAAAGGAAATTAATCTTAGCGGCGAGGTTGCACTCCTAAAGGCATCGCCGGAGCCCCATCCTCCTATACAAATCAAAACTTTTTTACCGGCATTGTGAGCGGCAGTTAAAAGCGAATCGGAATTTGTTTGCAAAATACTATTTGTCGAAAAATCTAATGAAGCATCCGAGTTGGGAACAAGACCGAAGTGAATGATGTAATCAACCGTGCTAAAATCTATTTGACCTGAAGGGAGTCTGCCGTTATTATACCAACCCTGCTGCCACCCGCCATAGTATCCGGTGACCCGTATTTTCGATTGAGCATTATCCTTATTTGTTAAGCAGCTTAATAACATAGCTATATAGAATAAATTTAATATTGTTTTAAAGGTCATCTTAATTCGTATGCCGTTTTCATATTCTATCAGTAACATTGAAATATTAATTTCCAACAAATCAAAATGACATAATAAAAGATCTTAATAAGAGCTTTTTATTTTTGCGCAAGCATATCATTCTTTTTTTATGAGTCAATAATTATTTCTGTTTAAGGTCTTCCCGGGGGCAAAGGATATGTTGATAAGCTGCCGGCTGGCGAACGACCTTTGTTATAGTTATGTGAAATAATAAAATAGGTTACAGTTGCGGCTAACGCGGCTGCACCAATTCCGATCCAGGATAGAAAGCTTTTGCTTTCTTTCTGGGCAACAGCATTAACTTCAAAGTAAAAATCATTTCCGGTAAGACCGCCGTGGATTTCGTCTCCTATTTTCCAGACAATTCGCTTGTTTAATCCGGCTACTTGATTCCTACCGATATCTCCGGTTACCATTTGAGGCGTATATACATAACCGGTATCACTTGCTCTTTTTAGATATAGAGATACATTATATTTATTGCCGGGCTTTCCCAAAAGGTCATAATTTATTATAACATTATTATTGACTATTGAAAAGTGAACATTTGCTACCTTCGCATTATTGTTTCCGTTTGCAATAATTTCTGCCGGGTATGTTTTTAATAAAGTGCCGGCAAGTAAAAAGATCATTATTTGCTGAAGCACATTTAATAAGATTTTATTATCCACAAATTTATTTTTCATTTCCTCATCGTCCTTTGATAATTATTTTAGAAGGATCATTTTCTTAACCATATTTATGTTAGATGCGCCCATTAATCTGTAAAAATAAATTCCGCTGGAAACAACATTACCCTGATCATCCGTTCCATCCCATCTGAAATAATGCCTGCCTTTATTAATGCGCTCATTTATAATCGTCTTTATTTTTTGACCGACTATGTTAAAAACATCGAGCATAATGTTTTCGCTTTCGGGTAGGTATACGGGAATTACGGTGGAGTTGTTGAACGGATTAGGAAAATTATTTCCCAGACTGAAATTATCCGGCTGAGAATTATTATTCAATTTTGTTTTTAATGCATCGTCTGTACCTATTAGAATTTTAAAGGAAGTACTCTGCCCGACCGGTGTAAAATAATATGAGCTTGACTTTCTTAAGTCTACCCGATCATTGCTTATAGAGCTCAAAAGATAAATTTCAAATTGATGCGGTACTTTGCTCATCCCGTTGAAAGAAAGCATAAGATGTTCACCCGGTTTTGAATTTACGGTTAAATGCCATTCTCCGAAGCTTTCAAATGCAGGTTTAATACTGCTGGCAAAAACGGGATATTTCTCATTCCAATCTGGTTTAAAAAAGCAGGTCGTAGGGGTTGAACCCACACTTCTCGGCTTATGGACGTCGAGTTTATTAAAATTATCTTGTACATTGCTTGAAACGCCAATCCATGCAAGACTGTCGGTATAGTTTGTTGATGATAGCTTGATGTTTAACTTCCAATCCAACTTAGGATCTGACGCAACCGATGTAATTGGTGCTGTTTTTTGTACGGCAGTAACAGGAATAAGTGCGGGTATCTTCAAAGTAGTAAGACTATCGGCATTAAAGAAATAGTAACCTGTATACGGAGATATTTTTAAAGAAATTCCAAATGATCCGTTAAATGAATACGCGGGCTCAGTAATGTTATTTATTGCTTTTATTGTATCCCATTCAACCGGATATGTAAACGGATCGGTAATAATATTCCAGCCGGAGTGCAGTGGAACTTCAACCTCGTTATTTGAATTAAGCGGCGCGTTCTCAACCGTCGTATCAATTACTAAATATCCTTTTTTAAGAATCCAAAAGGCTGTTCCGGTAGAAAAAACAAAACTACCACCGCTGTTGTAGGGTACTAAGTAATTATCAGGCAGACCGTTGTCCAGATATGCAAGCCAATCCGAGAAGGGATTCCCCTTCAAAAAAGCATTTATCGGTATATTGCCCGCTCCCGGAATACCAACCAGCTTATAATCTGCAGATTTATATTGAGATAATTCAGAATATTCAGGAAAGGTCAATGAGGTATCCAGGTTAGAATAAGTCGGCTGCGTAATTATGGTTGAGAAGCTCCATGCCGATGCAAAGGGCTGCCAGGCACTATCAACTTTAGCCCTTACACGCCAAAAATAAGTCGTGCTGTTAAATAAATTTTTTATTACTGCTGAAGTTGCAGAAATAGTCGAATCATCAATTACCAGGGTATCAAACCCCGGTGCGTTTGATAATTGAAGATCAAACATTTGCGCACCCGGTAGACTGTCCCACCTGCAAACAACTGTCAAGGATTGGTTCTTAGACCCATCGACCGGAGAAACAGGGACCGGGATATCGGAAGTTGACTGCTGCGTAGTAAAATACCAAGCCGAGGACCAATTGCTGTACCCGGAACTGTCGTGGGCAATTACACGCCAGTAATATTTCGTGCCCGGGCTTAATTTGCCTACCTGATAGTATGTAGCCGATACAGCCGAATCATCAAATACAAGATTAGTAAAAGATTGATCGGTAGCTGTTTGGAGATGATAGGAGAATGCATCTCCGGTTTTTTTCCAATTTAAGATTGGATATAAAGGTTCGTTAGTAGATGCATTTGCCGGAGACAATAATACCGGCGCAGAAAGTGTAGAAGAATTAGTATCGGTTCCGGTTGTAAAAGCCCAAACGGAAGATGAAGGTCCGGTAGTTTGTCCGGCTATTGCATTAACACGCCAGTAATATGTTTTGTTATGTAAAAGAGAATTTACCTGTGTTAGAGTATCGGTAATCGTAGAGTCATTTGTAATTAAAGAATCAAAGGATTGATTTAAGGATAATTGGAAGTGATAATCAAGTGCGTTTTTAACACTCACCCATTTAAATATAATATTTGCCGGTTGGTTTACAGAACTATTTGACGGTGTAATTAGTGCCGGAGCCGTAAGTGAAACGGTATTTGAAACAGTTGAAAAATTCCACGCCGTAGACCACCCGCTAAATAATAGCAAAGTGTTTGCGCCAACCCGCCAATAATATACCGTTCCCGGCAAAAGATTATTTACTTGATAAGAAGTATCCTGTAAACCGGATTGATTAATAACCAGGTTATTAAAATTTGCATCGAGAGCTACCTGCAGAGAATAACTACCTGCACCCTGAGCAGAGTACCACTTAAGAGTTAAGCTTACCGGCTCGTTTGCAGAACCGTCCGGAGGTGCTGCAAGCGATGGAACAGCTAACGTAGAAGACGGTGTTGGCGACGCTGTTTTTACCTGTCGCGGATTTGACCATGTACTGCTGTCGCCCGAATTTTTTGCTCTAACGCGCCATTCATAATCCTTGCCCGGTGCCAGATTGTTAACCCGTGTATTTGTTGCAGTTAAATTTGAATCATCTAAAAACAAATTTTTAAATGATGAAGAGTCGGATAATTGGAAATGATACTCCGTGGCATTAGCAACCTGATTCCACATAAATGTTACCGTATCGCTCTTGATAACGGCACTGTCTGCAGGCGATATTAAAGAAGGGGCAGCCAGGGGATTAACAGGCAGGCTTAAAGTGGAAAAGCTCCATTGCGAAGACCAGGGGCTTTGTCCGCCTGCGTTAATTGCTCTTACCTGCCAGTAATAAGTTTTCGAATTCGACAAACCAGTTATTTGTTTTGAAGTTCCGGTTATCGTATAATCAGTAAAAATCATATTTGAAAAATTCGGATCGGTAGCAACTTGAATCCAGTAGTGGTCCGCATTCGAATCAGGATTCCAGCTAAGTGTAACAGATGTCGAAATGTTTAATGCACCGTTTGCAGGCGACGCAAGCACCGGCTGAGAAGGGGGCTGGATCCGGGAACTCTCGGTTGTAAAATTCCATATATTAGACCAGGCACTTGCAGAAGAAGAGCTCAGTCCTTTTACACGCCAATAAAAAATCGTCGATGCTGCCAGGTTATTCGCCTGGAATGTAGTGCCTGTAATTGTTGAATCACCTATTACCGGATTAGAAAAAGACTGATCCGTTGCTATCTGTATCCAATAATGATTTGAATTGGCAGAGGCATTCCAGCTTAGAGTTATAGTTGCCGGCTGATTTGTTGAACCGTCAGCCGGAGAAACTAACGCCGGTACAGCAGGATCAGGTAAGGGAGAGGAAGTTGTAAAGCGCCAGACATTGGACCAGCTGCTCAGTACTAAAAGCGTAGACGCAGAAACCCTCCAATAATATTTTGTGTTTTGAGATAATCCCGCTGCTGTGTAAGATGTTGTTGTTAAGCCAGACTGATTTATGACCAGGTCTGTAAAGTTAGAATCTAAGGCTAACTGAACAGAATACGAAGAAGCAGTTTGCACACTATTCCATTTTAGCGTAAGTGTGGTAGGTTGATCTGCTGCATTGTCCGCAGGCGAAACTAAAGACGGTGCAGCAAGAAGCTGTGCCTGTGAAATACTCGTAAAGCATAAATAGAATAAGATTAATTCAAATATTAAATAGAGATAACGGCTGCTGTCAGTTTTGTTCATCTGGATGCCTTAAAAGATTAAATTGTTTTTACATTCAATATCCCCGATTCCCCCGGAATAATTTTATTCAATTGGTTCTTTTCAACTGCAATGGAAGTGAACTCCATATTTGATATTCTGACCGGGATATTATTCCGGCTTGCGATTTTAATTATTTTATTAAGCACATTTTCGCTGATATTTTCCGAGGCAACAATTATTTCGTCAAGAAAGTTCTTGTTAATTAATCCTTCAAGCTTCCAGTGACTTCCGAATATAGGATAGCCATTAAGATATTGTCCTTCCAGAGCAGGATCGTCGTCTAAAAAGCCGATAGGCTTCTTAGCTTGAGCGCTTGAATGCAGGACAGCCTGAAGTGTAATTAGCCCTTTATATCCTGCGCCGTATATTAAGATTCGCTTTCCTTTAAATGAATCTTTATAGAAGATATAATTCAGGATGTGAAACATAATCCTTGATCCGGCAACGAGACTAATCAAAAAGTAGAAATCGAGAGTAATAAAGATTCCGCTATGTGTCGATATCCATTTCCAGCCGCCCGGCAGCGGGAAGAAATAAACCGCGACCGAAGTAATGCCTATAGCAATAAATGTTGATTTTGCAATCTGCAGGAAATCTCCGATACCCGACATTTGGACGGAATGTTTATACAATCCCCCTAACACAAAAGCGATAATTTGAAGCGAGCAAATTATAACCATAGAATAAAAAAGGTACACCATCCCTTGCTGAAAGAGGCTGAATAAAGATGAAAGCAATGCGGCTAAAAAGAATGCAGCAAATACCGAAGTAAGATCAAGCAGAATGCGGATTAAACGGTGCTTTAGAAATGTAAAGCGGTAAAGCTTTAACAGTATACCGTTCTTGATTACAAGTATTTCGCGATAGCCAAGCCTTTTTGAAACAACGGCTATGGCTATTCCAAGGACGACTATAGTAGTTGATGCATTTATACTTCCTGCCGTTATAAGATAGGCGCAAATCCCGAATGTGCATGAGACCAAATAGAGCAAAAATACAACCTGGCGTTGCGAAAATCCGCTTGCCAATAGCTGGTGGTGGATGTGTCTCTTATCCGGCAAAAACATAGAATGTATTTTATTTAGAATAGATGACTTTAATGTATGCTCCGGTAGAAACCAATTTAACATTCGCCGAAGCATCGACATTAAAGTATCGAATACCGGGATACCGATTACAAGAACCGGTAAGAGAATGGAAAATACCGTAGAGCCTTTAGTTGCACTTTGAATAGACAACAAAGCAAGAGTAAATCCAATGAAAAGACTACCGGAATCTCCGAGAAAAATTTTTGCCGGATTGAAGTTGTATCTTAGAAAGCCTATCAACGAACCTGTTAGAGCCAAACAAATTACTGCTGTCGTAGTATCGTTGTGAAGAAAGGCAATAGCAGTTATAGTGAGAGAAGATATAGCAGCAATGCCTGCTGCAAGACCGTCCAAGCCGTCGATTAAATTAAATGCATTTGTTATTCCAATTACCCAGATAACCGTTAACGGATAAGATAATATTCCGATATTTATTATCCCGTAAGAGAATGGAAGAGAAAAAGATGAAAATCGTATCCCGGAAGAATATACCAAAGAAGCTGCAATAAATTGTACAAAGAATTTTTTCCCCGGCTTTAAAATCAGTATATCGTCAAAAACCCCTAACAGTAGAATGATAATTAGCGATACTGAAATGGTCAGCCAGCTTAATGGACTCATAAAGCCCTGCATGTTAAAGCCAGGAACAAAAAAGTAAACTAATAAGCATGTTGAAAAGAAACTAACGAACGGGGCAAGACCGCCCATACGGGGTGTAGGTATCTTATGTATTTTCCTCTCATCCGGCTTATCGATTACACCGATAAATTTTGCCAGCCGGATTACCAGAGGTGTCAAGACTAAAGATAAACAGGCTGAAAGAATTATAATTAATACAAATAGCTTTATCATTACCATACCATCATATCAAAAAAAAACACCGAAACTTGAATAAAACAAACCCACCAATCTTTTACATAAAATCATATGACATAGATATTTGTTCCAGCATGTAAGAAGCCTTTTGAGGATAGATAGCATATTGAAGATTAAAGCCCTCAATATGAATACCAATGCCGTATCGAGGCTCGCTTACATCCGGACCGGAAACAAAACCGAGACTTAGACTTACAACCTTAACAGGTATCACTTCAATACCTGCTTTATAAAACAATCCTTTCTCGCCGAAGACTTTTTCGTTAGCAAATGAAATGAATAGGAATTTTCTCCTTAAGGAAGAAGAGGACGGATAACTCATAGTTGCGCCTACTTCAAGTATCTTAGGAGCGTTAGCCGCAACTGTGCTAACAGCCGAGTCAATTATTGCGTATTGGAGCGTTGAGCCAAGCCCACTGAATACTGCCCCGTAGCTGATATCTTCGGTCGGCGAGTAATCAATGCCCATAGAATAAAATGATGCCCATTGCATCGAATAATTTGTTCTTCCCTGCATAATATCTCCCGATACGCCAATGGAAAATGTAGGCGTAATTGCCGTAGCAAAAGTCATATGATAACCAATTTCCATTATATGCTGACTGGGATAATCACTAAGCGGGCGCAGGTATCCAAGATGAAAGACATTGAAACCTAAGGCTAACATTTGAGTCCCGTTCTGTAAGACCGGGAATGCAAGATTCTCGTACATTCCCAAATTATCTTTTGTCTCCGAATGATTTAATACAATAGAAGAGCCGGATAAAAAAATTACCGAAGCAGGGTTTTCGTACATGCTGCTAATGTTATAAGAACCGGAAATATCCGCATTGCCAATGGAAGCTTCACGTGCATCCGCAGGCGGGGGTATAATTATACTTTGCCCCATGACCAAGTAACTCAGCAGTATAACAAACACAATTACTAAAAATGTCTTGAGCATGTTCTGCTTTCAATATAAAATTCTAAAAAAACCGAAAAGAAGAAGGACATCTTCAGCATAATGAGATACGTCTCTCATTATGTTTTCTTCTTTAGGTATGAATACTACATCGCCCGGTTTTACATTTGGAACTGACTGCATGTCGCCGTTCTGGAGGTAGCGGGTTAAGTCAACCTCTTCTACGTTATTATAACTGCCTTTCCTGAATATTTTTACATGCTGCATATCTGCATCTGTCGATGGACCTCCGGCGGCTGCAATAATTTCAACAAGCGGCTCTTGGGAAAGAATCGGATAGTTATCCTGCTTATTTACTGCGCCCATCACGCTTACGCGCTCATTCATGGCAATGTGGGAAATTGTTATTTGCGGATCACCTTTAACATACTCTGAAAGTCTTTCTTTAACTGACTTTGAAAATTCATCCTTGCTTAGACCTGCAGCCATTACCTCGCCGACAAGAGGTATGGTAACAGTCCCGAATTCCTTTACCGTAGTCGTAGTGTTGAATTCGGGGTAACCCCAAACCATAATTTGAATCTGATCTCCGGGATGGATAATGTCTTTGGCGGCGGATGTATTAACGTTCAATGTGCCTTCGTTCGATTTTGAAATTTGCCTCTCGCTATTATTATATGATACATTGTCTAAGTCATTACTTCTGCTGATTGGCGGATCAGAGCTGCAGCCTGTTAACAGGAAAAGGGAAAATAATAGAATTATAATCATGGGGAAGACACCCGATGACAAGACGTTGAGCGACGTCTTTAAAACTTGAATCAGTCTATATAACGATCGTTCAAGATGGATCCACGTTGGCTTTTTCTTATTTACCAGTAGCAAGATTTTTGCTTTCATGTTAAATCTTTTTTATCAAAAAACATTTAATGATTTTTACTTATTTATCATGAAGATTCAATTATGGTGCCATTGAAAAAAGCTTGCTAAAGGAACGTCTTTTAATTTTGTAGACCGGCAAAACTTTTTTTACGTTTCTTATCAGCACAATTACCGGGTAAACAGCCAATCGAAAGAGAATTCCTGAATAGTTAGTACACAACTTCGCCGCTATTAAAGTGGAGAAGTTACACACTAAGAAAATAGTTGTACATAAAGAACAATCTTTTCTTAGCTTTAATTCGCAAATCACCTATATAACAAATTCTGAACTTAGAATATTATTGGCATATCATTTGAGTTTCCAGTAATTCAATAACAAACCGGAATAAAAAATGAAATATCCGCAGTTCACAGTAGATGAAATTCTAACAGTGCTAAGAAGAAGAAAAAAGATTTTTTTTATCCCTTTAATTATTATCAGTATTACATGCATATCGGCGGCGTTTCTTTTGCCGCAGAAATACAAATCGTCGATTACAATCCTTGCACAGAAAAACGAGGTGCTTAATCCATTAATAAGCTATACAATGGCGGTCGAGACGGTTTCAGACAACCGGCTGAAGGACTTTAATGAAATAGTGTACAGCAGACCCGTAATAGAAGCATTAATCGACAGTATCGGATTAAAGAGTACGGCAGTTACAAATGTTCAAAAAGAAAAATTGATCAAGAGTATTACAAAGGATATTGTCACCGATCTCCGGGAATCCGATTCTTATACGATCAATTTCTTTGATACGTCGCCGGCACGCGCTCAAAAAGCGGCAAGAGTGCTCTCAGAACTTTTTATAAAGATAAGATTAAAAGTAAACAACAGGAGGAATGAATTAGCTGTGGAATTTTTTGAGAATAAACTAAATGAGCTTAGAGATAAGTTTGAACAAAGTCAGCAAAAGTATATGTCGACGGTGGAGCAGCAGGTAAATGAACTTCCCATTGGAGACCATGCAATCTATTCTCAAATAGATGATTATAATTCGGAGATAGGTACGCTTGACGATAAAATTAAAAATGAACAGAGTGCACTGGATATGCTCAGGTCCATGTCGGGAAACTTTTCCAGGGAAAGTAATATTAAGAATCTATATAACGTTACCTTGCTGAATGTACCGGATGCAGGAGACCTTCTGAATTTATTAAAAAAATATGATGATCTGTCACAGAAATATACTTCTAACTTTCCGGAGCTTAAGAACATAGCCGACCAGAACCCGCCGTTAATTAATAGAATGAAACAGGCTCTGGAATCGGATTTATCCGATATGCAGAATAAAGCATTTAAGCTTGAGAAGGAAAGGAATAGCTCACTTGCAACAATTCGTAGTGCGACCATACAACAAAATGAGAATCAGGATGTGAGGTCTACTTATGGTGTCTACAGCAAGTTATATGACGACATGAAAGTAAAATTGGAACAGGCAAAAACAACACGCGATTTAGGAGAAAAGGGAGGGCAGCAGTTTGTTGTAATCGACCCGCCGCAGTTGCCTACAAGCCCGGCAAAGCCAAACAAACCTCTCTTTATCGGCGGCGGCATTGGTTTAGGATTGTTTGCAGGGTTTCTTGCAGCCGGGCTTTCCGAATTGTTCGATTCAAGAATCAGAACGAATAGAGACGTAGAAATATTTGACAAACCGGTGCTGGCTTATTTACCGGCATCGTCTTCCAATAACGAAATTTAAATTGAGGCTATTATGAATGATCATATTTTAGATTCTGTTTTTGCAAGGAAGGATAAAAGCAAAGCCGCTGATGAACAGCTCCTGAAAAAAACAAGCCCGGCTGCGAACCCGGAGAGAAAAGATATTGACAAGCTTAATGTTTACAGAAAACCCGTTATTGTTAACTCGAAACCCGGCAATTATGTGGATAAGAATTTTGTCTCCTATAATCTTTATAACAGCTTCAACTATTCCTTTTTCATTCCGGAAGGTCATGAGCGGGTTAAATGCGCTCTTGGTGTTACCAGCGCCAACAGAGGAGAAGGTAAGACAACGACCGCATGCAGCTTGGCAACAGCAATATCTATCGGCACTAACCGAAAGACAATTATTATAGATTTCAATTTAAATAAGCCGCGGTTAAATGAAATTTTTGGAATAGCACCGAAACCCGGTCTTACAGACGCTTTGCAGAATGAAGAAATTTATATAAGCCGCACACAGATCGAAAATCTTTACGTTATTCCGGCAGGAGGAAGAAACGGTATTTCAGTTTACAAGCTGGCTAACTTCCCTAAGATTATAAAGTCATTATTGCATGAATTTGAATTCATAATTGTCGACATGCCTTCTCTTGATGCGAAAAACTTCCCGACAATAATTGCTAACCAACTAAACGGACTTATAGTTGTTGCGGAGGTTAGAAAAACCAAACGCCGGGATATTGAAAGACTGTTCCGCCAGGTTCACGAAAGAAACGTAATCGGCTTTGTTCTGAACAAGGTAAATGAAGACGATTTCTAAAAAGATTAGGCGTATAAAGTAATGGAAATTCTTTTTGTTCTAATTGTATTAATGCTGTTGTCAGTTACTGCTGGCAAATTAAAATTTAAATCATATACAACTAAAATATTGATATCGGCTATTGCAGCCTTTTTACAGACAGCATTAGTGGTTTATTTAATGTTAACTATGAAATTCCCTTTGTAATGAGCTTTATGTACACAACAAATGATGCAAAAACATACAGCGCGGCTGGTAATTTTTTTTCGAAGCAAGGATACGAAAGGATAACCGTAAATATTCTTGTCGTGCTTATCTCGCTTTTAATAAGCGTTATTATGCTCAGCACAAACGGAAATATTTACGCTGCTTTTGGTTTGATTGCTGCAATTCTGATATTGATGGTAACACTCTACCGTGTTGATTGGGGCTTTTTTGTCTTCATTAGTTTTGTCCTTGCCTGCGACCAATTTCATATACCGCATGCCGACCCTATAACTTACAGGCTTGACTATTTTAAGAATCTAAAAGAAATTTCATATTTACCTCACTTCTCAGCGGGCGTTATGAACCCGGTTGAACTGCAGCTATTACTAATGCTTTTAGCCTGGTTCATTGCAATAAGTGTTAGGAAGCAGACGAAAATTCAGCATATACAGGTATGGGGACTTGGACTGGTTTTTTTTGTTTCGCTCATTGCTTCTCTGTTACATGGCTTGGGAACAGGCGGCAAGTTCCTGGTATCGTTGTGGGAATTGAGAGCGCTCTTTTATTTCGGCTTTTTATATTTTTTTGTCCCCCAGGTTATTCAAACTAAAGAACAAATTACAACGTTATTCTGGGTGTTTATTGTCTTTATTTCTTTTAAGGCACTACAAGGTGCATTACGATTTATTTTACTCGGACTAAGCTTTAGAGGACGGGAAACCCTGACAAACCATGAGGACCCCGTATTCATCACTCTCCTTATAATATTTTTATTAAGCTTAATTATCCTGGATTGCAAGCATAAGCAGAGGAATGTATTATTTGGTCTTTTTGCGCTGCTTGTTCTGGGATTTTTTGCAGGTCAAAGAAGAGCTGCTTATGCAGGTCTCTTTATCTCATTCTTCGCATTTGTCATCCTATTAAATAAAAATGAGAAGTTGATTTTATTTAAAGCCGCAATACCGTTCATAATTTTCGGTGCCGTATACTCGGCTGTATTCTGGAACAGCAGCAGTAAGTTAGCCTCGCCTGTTGAGCTTATTAAGTCCGGCTTAACAACGAACAAAAAAGAGGATGGAGAGCGCTATCTTTCCAACCTCTACCGGAAATTCGAGAGATATGATTTAGCCGCAACATATAGAACAGTCCCGGTGACGGGATTGGGCTTCGGTAAAGAGTACGAACTGCCTATTCCGCTTCCAGATATTGCTTTCCCTTTAAGAGATTATATACCGCACGATGAGATTCTGTGGATATTAGTTAAGACAGGCGCAGTAGGATTTTTTATTTTCTGGTTTTTCTTCGATTCGCTTATAATTTATGCCTCCGCACTTTCAAAAAAATTACATGATCCTTACCTGAGATCCGTCTGTTTCGTTATAGTTATCGCGGTAATAAATCAAATGGTTGTTTCTTACTTCGATCTACAGCTTACATACTATAGAGACATGATTATTTTAGGTACTCTGTGCGGACTGCTGCCTTCATTAAAATCAATAGACAAAGAGTTAAAGGATAGACAAACTGCCGAAGAAGAATCAGTAAGTGCAGCCTGAAATGACATTAAAGACAAGTAAAAATATTAAATGATGAAAAAAATATTTGAAGAATTAAAATTGCGAAAATGACAGGAGAATAAGATGACTGAGTTATGCAGAACGGACTTTAATCTCAAAGATGTCATTAATGACAGCACGCTTCACTTTTTAGGTGTTAGAGTAGATAATGTTTCAAAGGAAACTGCTGTTAATGCAGTAACAAGATTTCTTTTCTTCAGAGATAATGCAGGTGCAAAAAAAATATTTTTTACCAACGTACATACGATATGTCTGGCAAGGAAGAATAATAGATTTAAGCAGATAGTAAATAATGCGGACCTTGCTCTGCCGGACGGAAGCGGTTTAAAAATTGCCGGCAAAGTTTTTTCAAATCCGCTCAAAGAAAATTTAAATGGCACCGATTTTACTCCTTTGATATTAAAGATTGCAGAGAACAACAACATGAGCGTTTACTTCCTGGGAGGAAAGGAAGATGTAATTAAAGCTTGCGTGTGTGAAGTTAAAAAAAGATTTCCCTGCGTCAGAATAACAGGCTGTCATTCAGGTTTTTTTAAACAGGCGGAAGTTCCCAATCTTATAAAAAATATTAATGATAGTAAGACTGATATCTTGTTTGTAGGTATGGGCTCCCCACTGCAGGAGACTTTTATAAATGATCACTCGAAAGAACTAAATACAGCAGTATGCTTTGCCGTCGGCGGTCTTTTTGATTTTTTATCCGGCAATAAAAAAAGAGCGCCTAAAATAATAAGGAAGTCAGGGATGGAATGGCTTTTTAGGTTTTTTGAAGACCCTAAAACAAAATGGGAAAGGATATTCATTGAGATACCATTCTTCCTGCTTTTAATATTTAAAACGAGGTTGATACCCGATAAACCTAGATTAATGGCTCAATAGACGGATGCTACATTCAAATATAAAATCAGTTGCAAGGAACACTGCAGTTATGTTAGCCGCCCAGGCAATAACGTGGGCATCGAGCTTTATCCTAATGATGTTCTTACCGAAGTATTTGGGAAGTAATGCTTACGGAGAGCTTTATCTCGCGGTTTCTATCGCAACAATGTTTCAGGTGATAATAGAATTCGGGGGGCAGTATCAGATCACCAAAGAGGTTTCGCGTGCGCATGAAGACGCGCCCCATGTGCTCGTTAATGCGGCAGTGTCTCGAATCTTACTTTGGGCGCTTTCAATTTTTTTGATGATAGAATTTTGCAGGGCCGTTAATTACTCGTGGCAAGTAATTGTTTTAGTGGCTATCCTCGGAACAGCGAAGCTTTGGGAAGGAATTAACAATCTTCTTCGCAACACATACCAGGGCTTTGAGAAGATGGAATATCCGTCGATAGGCTCGGTTGCCGAGAGAGTTTTCTTAATGATTACTGCCGTAACCTTTTTACTTGCAGGCTTTGGGCAGATTATGATTGCCTCACTGATGGCAATAAGTACCCTTATCAACTTTTTAATTTCCGCTTCATTTGCAAAGAAGATAATTTCTTTCTTGCCCAAGATAGATTTTGACAAAGCGAAGTCTTTACTGAAAGCAGGCGTGCCTTATTTTATGTGGTCACTCTTCGCCACAATTTATTACCGGGTAGATGCTATAATGCTCTCGTTAATGACAGTTTATTCCGTTGTAGGCTGGTACGGGGCTGCATACAAGCTGTTTGATGTCTTAATGTTCTTTCCGTCTATATTCTCTCAGGCTTTGTTCCCCGTTCTTACCAAGATAAGCGATTCCGGAAAGAAAAGTCTAACAAATGCCGTTCAAAGAAGCCTGGATGTAATTTTATTTGTCGGTATACCGGTTTCGATTTTACTTTTCATGTTTGCCGGACAAATTACTGCCTTCCTTTTCGGGTTAAAGGAATATCAAAACACCATAATTATACTAAAAATATTTTCTTTAGGTCTGATTTTAGTTTACATAGATTTTGTACTCGGAGGTACTGTCCTGGCAATTGATAAGCAAAAGCTGTGGTCGGTTATTGCAGGAGCTGCAGTAATACTGAATATCGGCTTAAATTATTTTCTTATTAAATATTTTCAGTCTTTTTCCGGTAACGGCGGAATAGGCGCCGCAATTGCAACGATAATTACGGAAGCATTTATAATGTGCTCGGCAGTATTAATACTTAGAGGAAAATTGTCAGGCGGAATCAGGTTCAATTTAATCTTTAAGGAAGCGTTCAGCGGCGGCATTATGGCAGCAGCGATAGATATGCTGAATGCCGCATCAACAAACTGGATTATAATTGCTGTATCCGGCTTGACTATCTACCTGCTTGTTCTATTTCTATTTTATGCGGCTTCAAAGGGCAAGTCAGTCTTTTCTTTTGAGCATGCAGCATCAATTAAGAGTTACGTAAACGAAATCCTCTTTAAAGGAGAAGCAAAAGCATGAAGATTCTATTTCTTTCTCCCTATGTTCCTATTCCCCCAACATTCGGAGGCGCAATACGGATTTATAACTTATTAAAAGGTCTTTCAAAAAATCATGATGTAACTTTATTAACATTCGGTCAGGAAGATAAAAGAAAGCTGCTCGAGGAAAATACAGGCTTATTGTATAAAGATTATTATCTGGTTAAGCCTAACTGGTCATGGACTAATAGAAGGCTTGCACAGTTGTTTGCTCTGTTCTCATCAAGAAGCTTTTTTTCTCTCTTTAGCAGAAGCGGCGAGATGCAGAATTTAATAAATCATTTGCTGCATTATCGTAATTATGATATTGTTCAGATTGAGTTCCCTATCATGGCTAATTTTAATTTCGATACCAGCGCGGTAAAAGTATTGGATGAACACAATATTGAATATGACAACTTCAAAAGAATGTGGGAAAAGTCTGCCTCACCGATAGTACGGCTTCATTATTTAAGAG
>JBJKRP010000136.1:0-3119 GCA_046704565.1 Ignavibacteriaceae bacterium
AATAGGCGGCGCCGATTTTACATCGAACGTCGGTATCTCTCATTTACTGGGTTACCCTCCGAAAGGCACACATGCGCACAGCATGGTGCAGCTTTTTATATCTATGGGAATGACGGAACTTGACGCCTTCGAAGCATTTGCAGATTTATACCCTGATGATTGCATTCTGCTTGTCGATACAATTAATAGTCTTGAAAGCGGTATTCCGAACGCAATAAAAGTTTTTGAAAAAATGAAAAAGAAAGGTCATAAACCTATAGGTATCCGGCTGGACTGAGGGGATTTGGCCTACCTGAGCATACAAGCAGCAAAGATGCTGAATGAGGCCGGACTTAAAGATGTTAATATTGTTCTTTCCAACGAACTAGATGAAATGAATATATGGCAGATCATGACTCAAATAACTATGGAATCTCCTAAATATGGAATTGACCCGGAAAGTCTAATTAAAAGATTAACTTTCGGTGTAGGTACAAGGTTAATTACATCTTCCGGCGACGCGGCCCTCGGAGGTGTATATAAATTAGTAGCCGTAAAAAATAATGAAGAATGGAGCCCGATAATAAAAATTTCCGAGACACCGGAAAAAGTTCCGCAGCCCGGCAATAAGCAAGTGTGGCGCTTATATAATAACAATAACCGTACAACAGCAGATCTAATAGGATTAAGCGAAGAAGATATAAACTCGGCCGCTTTTTTGTCTTTACATCATCCCAATGCTCCGGGAAAACATAGAACCCTTCCGCGAAACCATATTTCGAAAGCAGAGCCTCTGTTAGTTGAAATTTTTAAAGAAGGTAAAGTAATTTATAACTTTCCTTCTATTGATGAAATTAGACAAACAAGACTAAATGATTTGGAACTGCTGGATCCCGGAGTTAAAAGGTTAATAAATCCGCATCTATATCATGTTTCTTTAACAAATAAATTGTGGGAGTTGAAGCAGAAGCTGATAAACGATATGAACAATAATTAATTTGTTATTATAGAAGTCTAAACTTAGTAACTCTTGGATCAATAATTACTTCATCAGTTTCAAAGTTAAGTTTAAAGTGCCACTTTTGCATTGTTGCCGCTCCTATTATTATTTCTTCAGATAATTCCGGAACAATAATAAAATCATCAAAGAAGCGGTAATTATCAATATAAAAGTTCAATATTAACATATCGGACACTTCTATAAAATGATGTTTGGAAGCAGTACTTACTTTTAATGGCTTTTTTAACTTAATACTTTCTTCAAGCTTGCCAGCTAATTCGGGCTTAATACAAGAAAAGGATGCGCCGCTATCGAACATTGCATTCAATTCTAGTTCACCCTTGGAACCTTCGAACAATATTCTTTTCCCAATAATCATTTTACTCCCCGCTTTTATATATGAATTTGAAATTGTTGACATTGGTGTCTTCTTAACATATTTAATGAAAATCCAGTAATTATAATATTATAAACACGACTCAAAATCAAATGTGTTTTTAATCAATAAAGTAACAGCCCTGATAATAAAATCTATTGACAGATGTAAAATAATGTTTTATATTTCGACTCGTCAAGTAAAATAGTCGAAAGTTTAAGAAGATGTCTCAAGAAGATAATTTAAAAGAGAAAGAAACATTGATTATTCAGGCTGCGCGTGAGCGGTTTGCGCATTACGGATTTTCAAAAGTTACAATGGACGAAATTGCCGGAGATGTAGAAATGGGAAAAGCTTCGTTGTATTATTATTTCCCTACAAAGGAAGATTTGTTTGGGGCTGTTATTTCTCAAGAATTAAAGGAATTGCAAAAAAATATTGAGATGGTTCTTCAAAAACAAGATACTGCAGAAAATAAACTCCATCAGTATGTCGAGCAGAGAATGATATTCTTTAAGAAGCTTATAAATCTCGGCACATTAAGCGTTCATTCTTACTTTGAACCAAAGTCTTTATTTAAAAAGAATTTTTCGGACTTTGCGGATGTTGAAATCGGTCTAATAGAAAAAATTATAGAAGAAGGGAAAAAATCAAAAGAATTTGATCCCGGACTTTATAATGAAGCTGCTATTGTCTTTCTCCATATCCTTCAGGGTTTAAGATGTAATGTGCTTCGATGGTCCAGAGGACACGGCGTGGATGATAAAACCAGGAAAAACCTGCAGAAAGAAATGAATATTGCCACGGACATTTTTATACATGGAATTTAAAATAGATATTAAAAGAACTTTTATTTAATAAGGAAAAATATTTATGGGACAGAATGAAGAAATGAAAGATCAGAATCAAAAAGGATCTAGCACAAACGGGAACGGTAATTCTAAGTTTAAAAAGAGAATAATAATTCCTCTTGTAATAATACTACTAGCTGCTGCCGGTGCTGTTTATTGGTATGTAAGCCAGCTAGGCTATGTTTATACGGATGACGCATTTATCAATGGAAATAAATTGGCAATCAGTTCAAAAATGCTTGGAAGAATTACCAGTCTAAAAGTAGACGAAGGCGATTCGGTTAAACAAGGTCAACTTCTTGTGCAATTGGATTCTACTGATTTAATGGCCCGCGAAAACCAGGCACAAGCTATGCTGGAACTTGATAAGGAAAGTGTACCGCTGGCTAAAGTTAATGTTGCAAAAGCTCAGGATGATTTTAACCGCGCCAAAACGCAGTATAAGGATAATGTAATTCCCAAAGAACAATTCGATCATATGCAAAAAGCGCTTGAAGCCGCAAAGGCTGCATATAATATTGCAATGACAAAAATCGGTACAGCCGAGGCTCAATTAAAAGTTATAAAAGCCGAGCTTTTAAATACACAAATATATTCTCCCATGGACGGCGTTGTTGCAAAGCGATGGGTACTTACCGGTGATGTTGTATCCCCGGGTCAGCCGATTTTTACAATTTACGACCTGAAAAATATTTGGGTAACCGCTGACCTTGAAGAGACAAAGCTGGCATCAATACATAACGGCGATACGGTAGAAATATCCGTAGACACTTATCCGAATCAAAAATTTCAGGGCCGCGTTTTTCAAATCGGTTCCAATACCGCATCGGAATTTTCACTTATACCTCCTGCAAATGCTTCCGGTAATTTTACAAAAATTACACAAAGGGTGCCTATTAAAATTTCAATAGGA
>JBJKRP010000137.1:0-4153 GCA_046704565.1 Ignavibacteriaceae bacterium
ATATATTTTAAGCCTGAAGGCGTTGTTACGGTATCTTTACCGGCGGTGTCAGTTTGAGCAAACATAATTACTGGAAATAATATTATTAAAGCTAAAATATAAGAATATTTCTTCAATTTACTTTCTCCAATTATTTTAAATTATTATGAATTATAAAATACTGATTAAATAATATCTTTCTCTTAATCATAATCTTAACCGGATTAACTTAAAATTAAATAAATTGAATCTGAGTACAAGCAAGATTAGGATTATGATAAAGAGGTGATATTGATGAGACCGAATAATTTTAAGGTTATCAGGACTTTATACTTTCAGATTCTATTTTTCTTTCAAAGAAAACTTAACCAATCCTTGAACAATTTCCAATATAATTTTAGATAGATAGCGCCGTTTGGTTTAATTTAGCAGTTCAGATTACTAATAACCTGAAGACTAAATGCATTATTCCGAGGAATTGAACTTCAAAAAGATTTTTTTATTCTGGGTACCTTTATCGGCTACCTGGTTGATGATGGCGGCGGAAGGTCCATTTCTGGCTGCTATAATTGCCAGGATGATAAATCCCGAGTTTAACCTTGCGGCTTTCGGTGTTGCAACGTCGTTTGCAATGATAGTTGAAGCTCCGGTAATACTCCTGATGTCCGCATCTACAGCACTAGTTAAGGATGTGCAATCTTTCACTAAGCTTAGAAACTTTACTTACGCTCTTAATTTATTGGTCACCGGCATAATGCTTCTTTTTATAGTTCCTTCCATATTCTATTTTGTTACAATAAATCTAGTCGGGCTTCCTGTCGAAGTCGCAAGACTAACACGCACTGCAATGGTACTTCTAATCCCGTGGCCTGCTGCAATAGGTTATAGAAGGTTCTACCAGGGAGTTCTAATCCGTCATAATTTAACAAGAAGAGTAGCGTACGGAACAATAGTAAGATTGAGTTCAATGGCTATGACCGGGCTTGCGCTTCATTTTTTTACCAGGGTAAACGGTGCAGTTGTCGGAGCAGGCGCTCTTTCAGCCGGTGTAACATGTGAGGCTGCTGCAAGCAGGATAATGTCATGGCAGATTGTAAAAAAAATTAAATGCGGCGAAATTTTTTCCGGCGAGCTTAGCGTTCTTACCTACAGCCAGATCTTCAAATTCTATTTGCCGCTTGCGCTAACTTCTCTTGTTTCAATCGGCGTACAACCTATGGTTACATTTTTCATCGGACAAAGCCGCATGGCTATCGAATCTTTAGCAGTACTTCCGGTAGTTAATTCATTTATTTTTATTTTTAGGAGTGTGGGAATTTCATTTCAGGAAGTCGGTATCGCACTAATAGGAAAAAATAAAGAAGGCTTTATCACCCTTCGAAATTTTTCCGTAGTGCTTGGAATTACTCTCATTTCACTTTTAGGAATAATTGCCTTAACACCCTTAGCAAATGTTTGGTTTCATGATGTATCAGGTCTTTCTATCGGATTGACAAACTTTGCGCGTCTGCCTCTTATCCTATTGATTTTAATGCCCGGGCTTGCTGTTCTGCTAAGCTTCGAGACAGCCATGCTTGTGGAATCCAAAAATACAAAGCCTATTACTTATTCAACTATTGTAGAATTTACAACTGTAATAATTGTAATGTTTATTTCTATAAAGATTTTTAATTGGGTCGGAGCCGTTGCTGCTTCAATTGGATTTTTAGCGGGAATGATTGGTGCAAATACTTACCTTTTTCTGCCGTTTATTAAATCAATTTCTTCAGAAAGAAACGATGATAATTTATAGAATTCAATTTAAAATCGACTTAAAAAATATTTCCGTCAAGTAGTGAAATATTCAAGTAATTTCAATAATTTTGGCACGGGATTTACTAAATTTTTACATTCTCTTAAAGGTAGAAAATAAATATGACTATCAAATTAGCCCGACGAATAATAGGCGCATTTGTGTTCTTATTATCCACCGTGATATTATTTCTAACAGTGCAGCCTTCGGTCTCCTTCTGGGACCCCGGAGAAATCTCGGCAGCATCTTACTCATTGATGGTGCCGCATCCGCCTGGAGGTCCTCTCTGGCTTATCATCGGCAGATTGTTCTCTATGATTCCTTTTGCACACAACATCGGGTTTAGAATAAACACTGTCTCGGTCTTATCAGGCGGCTTTACTATTTTAATTCTCTATCTTGTCGGCATAAAGCTGATTGAAACTTACCGCGGTAAAAATTATAAAAGTACTTTTGATGCCCTGCTTACATACATCTCATCGGCAACGGGCGCACTTGCATTTGCTTTCTGCGATACGTTCTGGTTCAATGCTGTTGAGTCAAACTATTTTGCGCTCAGCACATTGCTGTTTGCCCTGATAGTTTGGCTTATGATGATATGGCATGAGCATGCGGACGAACCCGGCAGCGAGAGATACATCATCATGATGGCTTACCTGATAGGCTTATCCTTCGGCGTTCACCTGATGAGCGTGCTTGCTATCTTCACATTTATCTTTGTCGTGGTGATGAGGAAGTACGTTACCGATGATGAAGAGTTTAAGAAAACGGCGTACATATTCTTAATCCATTTAGGTATTCTCCTGATAATAGCTATTGCTATCTGGGCAGGGCAAACACAGACTGCCCCGCCGACACAGGCGCAATACAAAGCATTCGACTCAAAGTTTGTATGGATAATGGCAGGTGCCTCCGCAATTTTTATGGGTGCAATGTGGAAGAAGATAATGCACAGGAATTCTTTCTACATACCTGTTATGGTTGCAGGAGTTGTTTTGCTTTTAGCCTACCCGGGAATTGTAAAAGGAATTCCCAAAATACTGCTTACGCTCGGCGGGTCGGATGCCATTTCAAACTCAATTATTTTTCTCGTAATACTTGGTATTATAGTTTACGTTATTTACTGGTCGGCTAAGAACAAGAAAGGTACGGCAAATCTGGCGGCAACCGCTCTCCTGTTTGCAATGCTCGGCTTTACAACTTACGCAATGATAATTATCCGCTCAAACCAGGCTCCGCCGATGAATGAGAACTGGCCTGATAATTTTCACAAGCTGATGTATTACCTTGACCGTGAGCAGTAAGGAGACTTCCCCATCTTTGAAAGAAGATTTTCTTCAGACCAGCGCCAGCAAGGGATTTATAGTAACTACAGCAGCGACCTCAACTTTATGTTGAGGTACCAGATGGACCACATGTTTAATAGGTATCTCTATTGGAATTTCATAGGTAAAACCTCAACCAATCAGGACGCGCCGTCAACATGGAAGCAGCTTTTCGGCATCCCGTTCCTTATGGGGTTTGTCGGTCTGTACTTCCTATTCAGGAAAAACTGGAAGATGGGCTCGGTGTGGCTTATGCTGTTCATATTTATGGGATACCTGATTGCCTTCTACCAGAACCAGCAGCAGCCCCAGCCGCGCGACAGGTTTTATTTTTATCCCGGCGCTTTCTTCGTCTTTGCTGTTTGGATTACTGTCGGCGTTCGTGAACTGACTGAGTTCCTTAGAGAAAAAGCTAAGAGTAATTCTCTTAAGCAGGCTGCTGTAGCCGGATGTCTGGCATTCAGTATTTTATTTATCCCAGGTAACATGCTCAGGACTAATTACTTTACTCACGACCGCTCACACAACTGGCTGCCGTGGGACTTTGCTTACAACCTTCTGCAAAGCTGTAAGCCTAATGCTATTCTGTTTACTAACGGAGACAACGATACCTTCCCTCTATGGTACCTGCAGGATGTTGAAGGTGTAAGACGCGATATCAGGGTGGTCTGTCTCAGCCTTGCCAACACCGACTGGTATAATGAGCAGTTGAAAAATCAATCCCCTTATGGCGCTAAAAAAGTTAAGTTCAGCCTAACCGATGATCAGATTGAACAGCTTGGCCCTATCGAGTGGAAAACACAGCAGGTTACCATTCCGGCTGACAAGAATGATCTTCAACAATTTAACTCGACAGATAATACTTATTTAACTGCTAATGATTCTGCCGATATTATGAGCTCTCCGGGTATGACCTTTACTATGAAACCGACTATTAACATCGGCGGCATTGAAGGCATAAGGATACAGGATATCGTAGTTAAAGATATTGTTGAGAACAATATCTGGAACAGACCTATTTACTTTGCTTCTACTTGTTCACCGGACTGCTACATCG
>JBJKRP010000138.1:0-5497 GCA_046704565.1 Ignavibacteriaceae bacterium
TTTATTGCGTGGATCGGTTTTTATCTTAAGAAATTTACCAGAACCGATGAAGATTTTTTCTTAGCCGGAAGAAGAAACAGCATGTGGGTCTGCGGCATTGCGTTTATGTCGGCAAACATGGGCTCTATGGAAGTAATCGGTTATGCAGGTCAGAGCGTAAAGTACGGATTATATGCTGCTCACTTTTATTTGATAGGAGCTGTTCCTGCGATGCTCTTCCTCGGGGTTTTCATGATGCCGTTTTACTATCATAGCAAGATAAAATCTATCCCGGGCTATTTGAAAGCACGGTTTAATGAAAGTACGAGAGTTTTTAATGCCGGGATGTTTGTAGTAAATATGGTATTGGTTTCCGGCATTTCGTTGTACCTGCAAGCATTAATATTCCATACTTTTTTAGGGTGGAACTGGGATATTAGTATCTGGCTGTCGGCGGTTTTTGTTGCGATGTATGTTACGCTTAGCGGCTTGCTTTCGGCAATGTTTACGGAAATACTCCAATTCTTTTTGATCTGGGCGGGAATTTTAATTCTCCCAATTTTAGGATTGACCGATATAGGCGGTCCGGCGGCATTCTCCGCTCATCTTTCGGAAGGGTTCAGAACGCTCTGGTCGACGTCGGGCAATGCGGCAAACAACCCCATGTATATTACCTGGGGCGGCTTAATATTGGGTTTGGGATTTGCCATTGCATTCGGTTATTGGACGACCGACTTCCTGATTATTCAACGGGCGTTTTCTGCAAAAGATTTACGCTCGGCAAGAATGACACCGATTATAGGCTCATACTTTAAATTGCTACTGGGCGTGGTTGTGGTTGGAACAGGAATGATAGCCTTAGTCCTTCTCAAAGAACCATCAAGCGGTTTCAAGCTTTTGGTAGAACACGGAAAGACAAATTACGACTCGGTTCTGCCTTTATTAATTCGAAGATATTTTAACTCAGGTTTAATGGGAGTTGGTGTAACCTCAATGGTCTCAATGTTTATGGCTGGAATGGCGGGTAATATGAGCTCGTTCAATGCAGTATGGACGTACGATATTTATCATTCGGTTATAAATAAAAATGCCACTCCGGAGAAACTTTTGAGCGTGGGAAGAAAGGCAACCATCGCCGGAATTTTCTTAAGTATAGCGGCAGCTTACATAGCCCGCAGTATGCCCTCGGTTATTGACTACCTTCAAGCAATCAGTTCAATGTTCCTGGCGCCTTCTGTTGCAATAATAATTCTCGGCATGTTCTGGAAATTTATTACACCTAAGGGCGGCTTGTGGGGAATGCTCATCGGTACTTTTGTTGCAGTTCTACTATTCGTAGCGCAGGAAATGAAAATAATTCCTATAAGCTTTGTCATTCCGGGCGCAAGTGCGGCGGGCGCTCAATCGTTTATGGCGGCAAACTTTTGGCGTGCCGTCTGGGCATGGTTAATTTCCAGCGGAATTGCTATAACAGTAAGCTTCTTTACAAAAAATAAGAGTGATGATGAGCTTAGAGGGTATGTTCGCAGCCTGGTTGATAAGGGAAAATTTGTAGAACCGGAAGTTGTACTTTATAAGAAACCCGAATTCTGGGGTGCTGTAACCTTTATAATTTTCATAGCCATTAACATAATTCTTTGGTAGGAGTAATAATGCAAACAGAAAAGAAGATGAGAAATATCTGGTTCTTTGTCGGATGGATATTGCTCGCAATTGGTTTGGTGGAATTGGCTGCCGGAGTGTATAATTTATTCTACCCTTCGAATACCGGTATTAAGCTGACGAACTTACATGCGGATATTTGGTGGGGCGTACTAATAGTTATTGCAGGTATTACTTATTTAATAAAAAATTGGAATAAATATATAGATGTATAAAATGAAACTACTTAAAACCGGTTTACTGCTTTTACTGATTAATCTTTTTGCGGCGATAAAAGTATCTGCGCAGAGCGATTCGTTGCTGAAGCTCTGGTATAACCATCCTGCTCAACAGTGGGTAGAGGCTCTGCCCATAGGAAACGGAAGATTGGGAGCTATGGTTTTCGGCGGACCTGCGGAAGAACAAATACAGCTTAACGAAAGTACTGTTTGGGCAGGAAGCCCGTACAATAATGCCAATCCAAATGCATTAAAGGCACTTCCCGTTATCAGAAAATTAATCTTTGAAGGGGATTATGAAAAAGCCCAGGATATGGCAAACAAGGATATTATATCTCAAACGGCTCAGGGCATGCCTTATCAATTGGTCGGGAGCTTGTTTCTGCGTTTCCCAGACAGCAAAAACTATACGGACTATTACCGCGATTTAAATTTGCACAATGCGACAGCAACTGTAAAATATAATGCAGACGGTGTCGAGTTCAAGAGGGTTGTGTTTGCTTCCTTCCCGGATCAGGTTATTATTATAAGATTAACTGCGGACAAACCGGGGAAAATAAATTTTACTGCTTCAATGAACAGCCCCGAGAAAGTTGTTGTTTCCACTCAAGATAAAAATGAATTGGAACTGAACGGCACCACCACAGACCATGAAGGCATAAAGGGAAAAGTAAAGTTTTGCTCACTCGTTAAGATTATAAATGATGGCGGAGAGATAACTTCAAACGATACCTCTTTAACTGTTGCTGGTGCAAATACGGCTACAATTTATATCTCCATTGCTACCAACTTTATCAATTATCATGAGCTTGGTGCCGACCAGCTAAAACGTACTAAGAATTATTTATCCAAAGCGTTGAAGAAGAACTATGCCGAGGCTTTAAAAGATCATATCGCTTATTATCAAAAATTTTTCGACCGCGTTAAATTGAATCTCGGTGTAACAGATTCGGTTAAAAATACAACCGACGTCAGGATAAATGATTTTGCTGCTGGCAGCGATCCGCAGCTTGTCTCGCTGTATTTTCAATTCGGCAGATATCTTTTAATATCAAGCTCTGAACCGGGAGGACAGCCGGCAAACCTCCAGGGGATTTGGAACAGCCAGCTTAATCCACCTTGGGATAGTAAGTACACTGTGAATATTAATACCGAGATGAATTACTGGCCCTCCGAAGAAACAAATCTTTCTGAAATGAATGATCCTCTTGTGAAGATGCTGAAAGAGCTTTCCGTTGCCGGAAGACAAACAGCAAAGGAAATGTACGGCGCAAGAGGGTGGGTGCTGCATCATAATACGGATATATGGCGGGTTACCGGCGGAATTGATGGAGCTTATTGGGGTATGTGGCCCTGCGGAGCTGCGTGGCTGAGCCAACAGCTTTGGTATAAATATGTTTACGGCGGCAGCAAGAAGTTTCTAAGTTCTGTTTATCCGGTATTAAAGGGCGCTTCGGAATTCTTTGACGATTTTTTAATTGAGGAGCCGGAACATAAATGGTTGGTCGTATCTCCTTCTGTTTCGCCCGAAAATTCTCCTGCTATTCACCCAAAGTATTCTATTACTGCGGGTGCTACTCTCGATAACCAGCTTGTATTTGATTTATTTTCCGAAACAATTAGAGCAGCAAAAATATTAGGCAAGGATAAAAAATTTGCTGATACGTTGCAATCAAAATTGAAAAGGCTTCCGCCTATGCAGATTGGACACTGGGGACAGCTTCAGGAATGGCTTCATGATTGGGACAGCCCGGATGATCATAACAGGCATGTATCTCATTTGTACGGGTTGTACCCGAGCAACCAGATTTCGCCGTACCGTACTCCTGATCTTTTTGAAGCCGCTAAAACTTCCTTGATTCATCGCGGCGATGAATCAACAGGATGGTCGATGGGATGGAAAGTAAATCTTTGGGCAAGACTGCTGGATGGAAACCATGCGTACAAATTAATTAAAGATCAGCTAAGGCTGGTAGGAGGGTTAAACCACCGCAGGGTTGGTTTTGGAGAAGGCGGCGGAACTTATCCTGATATGTTTGATGCTCACCCTCCTTTCCAGATTGACGGCAATTTCGGTTGCACTGCCGGCATTGCGGAAATGCTTCTGCAAAGCCAGGACGGCTTTATCTTTGTTCTTCCAGCGCTGCCCGATGCCTGGAAAGACGGAAGCGTAAAAGGTCTTCGTGCCCGCGGCGGCTTTGAAATAACGGATATGGAATGGAAAGACGGAAAGATTTCGAAGCTGACGATCAAATCCAGCCTTGGCGGCAACTTGCGTATACGCGCATACTCGCCTTTGAAGGCTGTGGGTAACGAAATGCTTAAGCCTGCTTCAGGTCCAAACCCGAATTCATATTACCGGACACCGGAAATAAAAAAACCGTTAATCTCTTCTGAAGCAAAACTGCAACCGCTCCAGATTAAAGAGACTTTTCTTTATGACATAGAAACCCGGAAAGGAAAGAGCTATTCATTTGAATTAAAATAATGAATCTTTTTAGCGCAAAAATCTTAAAAGCTTTATGCAGATTTTCTAGTTAGGCAAGAATTTAAGATGCGTTGTTTAGCTAACGACGCATCTTAAATTATTTTTGACCCGATTACTCAACATTGTGCCTTCTCTATTGCCTTTTAGAAATTTATTCTTTATAATTCAAATAGTTAAATATTCATTAAACCTTTTTAATTAAAAAATTGTCAATCAAAACAGGGAATTACATTTCCTATGTTAGAAATAAAAAGAACCGTGAGGAAATAGTTCAGTTGCATTTACAGATTTGTAGCAAACCAACTCCAAAAATAATTCCCAAACTTGTTCTTGCTTCTCATGTCTCAATTCTTTTTGCAGACATGCTCAATTAAAAAAGATGCCTATAATGTACTACCAGAGTGCTTTTGCCCGATTATATATTAAATGATAGAAATCAACTAACAATAAATATGGAACAGTTATGAAAAGTAATATTACTTTATTCAAAAAAGATATTCGTCGAATTCAGATAATACCGGCGATCATCTTTTTTGTTTTGATTTGTCTTTCAGCTTCTTTTGCTCAAAATACAAAGCTCAAGCTGAATGACCTGGGCTATTTTGAGACCAGAGGGCTTGATGTTTTGGTTTTCAGCAACCAGTATAACGGATATTTCTTTGATGAAAAGACTGCAGGAATTGAGTTAATTCATCATGGTGTAAGGACGGCAACAAACGGCGGAGTGAGGCTGCGAGCAACTCCCGAACAGTGGGATGCAGTTCCTGCTGTAGTAAAGCGTACCGTTGATAAGAAAAAAAACAGCATTGAAGTAGTGTTGCGTTATAAGGCTTATAATTTCGATTCAAGGGTAGTAGTAACAGCGAAAGATGAAGGGGTTCTAATAGATGTTTATTTAGATAAACCGGTGCCTGAGAAGCTTATTGGTAATGCTGGCTTTAATCTCGAATTCCTGCCGTCTGCATACTTTGAGAAGACATATTTAATGGACGGTAATCCTGGAATATTGCCGAAGTATCCAGCCGGTCCGGTGGTAAGTAAGCCGGATTCATTAAAGATACCGCAATATGCCGGGCATTCAACCTTTAATGATAGGGGAAGAGGAACAGTAGGTGACCCCCTGCCGCAGCCACCCCCCGCCCCCCCCCCC
>JBJKRP010000139.1:0-5603 GCA_046704565.1 Ignavibacteriaceae bacterium
AGAAAGCCCAATCCCATGTGCACACCCAGGTCCACTTGCGAATCACCGGCATGTTCGTCGAAATAAAGTATATCGGGACGATACTTGTTGATGGCATCATCCACCCGCCACATGAACTGATTGGCAAAAGGCGAAAGTAACGGATCGTTTCCCGGCATGGAGCGAGGCTTATTCAAATCCATTGAGTGCGGCGGTCCGTAAAGATCTACCGGATCCATTCCCTGCCACCATTTTCCTTTTCCATCCAAAATTGTTTGCAGCGCATCGTAGGGAACGCCTTTCATTGGTCCGGTCCTGTCGCTGGTAAAACGCACCGGCATAAACTGTCCCCAAGTACGAGCCGGCGTGTCGTGGAAACCAATGCCGAAATGCATTCCGTATTTACGTGCAACTTTTGCCCAGGTACCCACGATGTCCACTTTAGGTCCAACATTCACCGAGTTCCATGGCTGGTATTTTGAATCGAAGCAATCAAAATTATCGTGATGGCAGCCCATAGCCATGAAATAGCGCGCACCCATTTCTACGTACAAATCCATCAAACTATCGGGGTTCCATTTGTCGATCACCCAATTATGACAGATGTCTTTATAGCCGTACACCGAAGGGTAGCCAAAGTGTTTAACCTGGTAATTATATTGGGGACTGCCTTCAATGTACATCCCGCGTGCATACCAGTCGCCATCCTCGGGCATTGATTGCGGATCCCAATGCGCCCACGCACCGAACTTCGCGTCACGCCACCATTCGGGTGCTTGGTAACGCCGGCTGATTTTTTTCCAATCGGCTGAATAAACTCCCTTCGCCACCGGTAAAGGCGGCAAATTCCAAATATCCGGTGGTAATCCCAGATTTCCGTCACCAATAATTATGCGGTCAATACTCACTCCAACGTCGCCTTCTTTCAGCATTACGGTAAGCGTGGCATTTGAAGGAATAGCTATATCAATAACGGCATAAAGAAACGAACCGGTGAAAGCACCCGATGAATGAACATTTACCTTGTACGCCGGCTGGTTGTTAACCAATACACTGATAGTGCCAGCATTCTTAGTTGCATAACGAATAGCCATTTTACTCGAAGCCGGGAGATCGGTAAATACTATGCCTTGACCGGGCTCCGACAGGCTGATAATATAACCTCCAAAGGCTAAGCTGTCCGCAGCTTTTTTCGCACCGCCAATAGATTTTGCCTGTTCCGCTTCAATGACATTCTTCTCTGACGCAATATTCAAAGACATTGCAGAAATAGGAACGAAAAATATTGCCATGTATATCATTATTTCATAAATGATATTTAAGAGTTGAAATTTATTATTCCGGTAAATGTTTGACTTCTTAATATTCATTATGTAACCTTTATGGCAGTTTGTTAAATTTTTTATCAATCCTATTTTAAAGAAATCGTTTTCCTGTGAAATCAAATGTTGATAAGCAGGTGCCGGCGTAGAAGTATTCGACTTGGAATACAACACAGAAACTTCCTGGAAAGAGTAAGCTGTTCATTTCACATTCCATCCTGTAACTTCGAGGCTTGGCTGGGTACCGTGAAGATCAACCGCATGAAAATGTCCTTCGATTGTCCTTGTCTCGCCCGGCAAGAGGCTAATATAATTTTCATTCCAGAAAATTGGCAGAACGGTATTCTCAGTCTTAGCCTGTTTGATTGAAAGATAAACCATGAATGCAAGTTTGTTTGTAGGATTGTGAACGGCTACCTTCACGCGGTAATCTTTTCCATCCTTGATAAATTTATACTTTGTATCTAATTTAACCTCGGGAAGCTCATTCAACTCGGTTAGGTTCGCATAAGAACTTTCAGTGCCGTGCCATGTTGTCATTTTTTCATGGATGCTATCGGGTGTAGTTGAAAGTGCGTAAAAGTTAGAGCTAACTAAGCTGCCGCGGCTGTATAACCGAAGACTTAAAAAATAAGTCGGGGTGCCTGAATCAATATCAGGACAGATAAGAACCTCATTTGAAGTGTTCGCAGAAATATCAACCTGCTTCTCGCTGGAAAATATTTTCTTTAGATTAAAATCCATCAAGTTTGATTTCAGCGTCAGGTTCTTGCGCGGCTGCAATGTCGAGTTCACGACTACAACATCGCGGTCGGCAGGATTATATTCAACATGAACCGGCTCGCATGCTTTCTGAGCACCATACAGAGCTCCGGTCGGATTAAGATAATAATCATAAAGCTGCCACCACACCTTCGGCCATGCTGCATTGTACATCCACTGAATTACACCCGTTGATTTGAACTTATTCGCCCCAAAGGCTTCAAACATTGCACGCATCGCTTCATAATTTGTGAACTGTGCTTTCCGTTCATAGTCATACAAGTCAGCCGGCTTTCCAAGCCTTGCAACAATAGCACAATCGTATTTCGGCAGACCCTGATATTCACCAATCGAAGAATGATAATACCACTCCCCATTAATCGGCCAAAGAGAATCGGGGTCAAGCATTTTTTTCAGCGAACTCAAGAGCGGTACTTGAGGTCCCGGTCCGGTTTCTGTATTGTAACCGAATGCACCGCCATACAGTGTATCGGCGAACCAATAAACCGGCGGTTCATAATCATAAGGTCCCCGCATCTTGACGCCTGAAGGTCCTGTAATTTTACTTGCACGATCACCGGCAGAGCAAAGGAAAGGTCGTGTTGTATCATACCGGCTCAAAACATTCAGATATTCTTTTTCAAGTGCCGGTCGCGGATATTTGTCGCTTCCGTACAGCCACACAAAAATACTCGGATGGTTTCGCAGCCACTTAATTTCGTCTTCAAATGATTCTGCCGCTGTTATGATGTCCTTTGGTAAGGCAATGCAGCCATACTCATCACATGTGTCGCCTCCAAAGTAGAAGTTCCATTCCCATTGGCAGCTTATACCAACCATCATAAGAATCCCTTTTTCATCGCAGAGATTGAAGATGTCGCTGTTTTCTCCCCAGAAGCCTTCCATCCTGATGGCATTGAGGTGCATGTTGACTGCGTAATCGATCTGAGCTTCAAGATTTACTTTGTCCTGATCCAGGAAGATGTGGTCCGTCCAGCCGCCGCCGCGAATCAAAATTTTTTTTCCGTTTAATTTATAACCGCGAAAACCTTCCTTATTGAAATAGTCATTGATCTGTCTTATTCCAAATTTAAAATCCGCAAAATCCGTGGTACCTCTTCCACGTTGTACGCCATCTTTTCTGAACTCAAGATGGATTTCATAAAGATTCGGTTTACCAAAATCATGCGTCCACCATAGCCGCGGATTCTTAATTTTAAGTTGGTGAAAAGACTCGGGAGAAAACACGGCAAGTTTTTTTTCGAGTGGTGATAAAGATATCTTTTTAGAGAATACGATATTCCCGATTCTACCAGATAATTCCCCGCTGACATCATGGTCGGTTTTATTTACAAGCTCCGCAGAAACTGTAAGCGAGGCTTCCTTCAAAGTCGCAGTATCAACTTTCGAAGCAACGAACGGATTATCGATTGAAACATCACCGGTAATATGAAGCTCGACCGGTCGCCATAAACCCATACTACGGTCAGGCGGTTCGGGATTCCAATCTACGAAGCCGAGTGTGAGCGCACCTGTACCCGGTTTATACACTTCAACAGCAAGTACATTTAATCCGCCGAATTTCACATCTTTAGTAACATCAAGCTCAAACTGCCGGAAAGCTCCAAATACCGAACCGCTATCCGCAATCAGCTTGCCGTTAAGCCAAATATTTGCTTTATAGATAATACCAAGAAATTTTAGTGTTAAGTGATCAAAGCCAATCTTTTTCTTCGGAAGAGAAAAAGTGGTTCGGTACCACCACGGAACATTGAATAACGAATCGGGAATCTTGCTGAGGTTTCTTCCTTGAAACGGATTTTTAAATACGCTGTCTGCTACCAAAGTCCCGAGGACTGTTGACGGCACAGCAGCTTTGTACCACTTCTCCGGAACAAATGATTCTGTTGAGATGACATTCCCAGCAGAAGCGACAACTTGAGAAGACTGGATTTGCCATCCGCTGCTTAGTTCAATCACCCTGCCGCTAGATTGAATGTTGCCTTTAGTGGAAATAGCAGCCTCACATCTTCCTGCTGCAAATGCAATAATCATGAAGACTGTCTCTATTGTTACTACCTTTAGAACGAATCGCATTGTTATATTTCTTCCTACTTATTTTTGAAATCCATGATCCGACTTATTGATTAATATTTTGTATATTCAGAATTCCGACAAAGCCGCCTCTCGGAAGACAATCATTTTTTATTGTTTGTCCATCCGTTCTGCATAATGTTTCAGCCGTTAATAAATTCAGTAATATTATTGTGAATACAATCAGTACGAGTAAAGATCTTTTCATAATATTTTTTCCAATACTTACTTGCCAATGTATGAGCTAAAAAAATTAATATTACTAGATCACTTCGTCGACCCAATCTCCCGGATTTTGATGACCAAGTTTCAAATGGATTTCCACTATCTTCTTTTCCGGTAAATGAATAGTGCAGTCGGCATTCCCACGTTTGAACGTCGATGCCAGAACACCGTCAGGTGCAGAAATATTTTCTATTCCATACCGTGCTATCAAAGTTATGTCCTGCTTTCTCACGGATGTAACTTTAATATCTACAGTTCGTTTATCCATATCCCATGTTAATTTATCAATCCTTGCAAAAGTACGAGCCAGCATTCCGTTAATCGAACCTTTTATAAGCGATGGAGGAAGAGCCGGAAGTACCTCAATTACTCCGGGACGAGAATACAGCAGCATTTCCATTATGATAGCCGGAATTCCAGCTTGAGCATCAGGCATTGGTACACCGTAAGGTTCACGTGAACATCTCAATGAATTGCTAATGTAACCCTCCTCAATCAATTGCCTCAATTGAATGTTAACAATAATATTGTCTTTTAGCCGGGCTCCAACCAAAGCCCGATGGCAGCGGGTATAAGCCGCCAATGTTTCGCCGGCAACTCCTCTCGGCATTGTATCGAATGTACGCTTCCTGTCTGCAATGTCAGCAGCTCTTGCCAATTTTGGCGTACGATCCGGATCAATTTCATCTCCGGGCCAAACACCATAGAGATGCGAGATATGCCGGTGACTATAACGTTCTTGTAGAGTGTGCCATGCCCATTCTTTCAGTGTACCATCTTCTTCCATCAGGTAACTGGGCATTTTGTTCAACATCGTTTTCCATTTTGTTACGTTCTCGGTTTCAATAGATAAACTTTCGCACGCGTTAATCAGGTTGGTTAATACTTCCCTGCACACTGCAATATCCATTGTAGCATTAACCATCGATGGTTCTGTTCCGGCAGGCGAATTCTCAGGCGAGATTGATGGTACAAAAATATAATTTCCACTTTTGTCAGTGAGAGTTAGGTAATCTTCATAAAATGCTGCCAATTCTTTGTAAGCAGGTACCACACGGTTGCGAAGAAATTCCAAATCTCCTGTAACTAAATAGTGATCCCAAAAATGGCGAAGACTCCAGCCGCCCGCAGAAATCCAGTAAGGCCAAATCCCGATTTCAGACGTATTGTTATAATAAAAATTTACACCGAAACCTTTATCAGGAAAGAGCGGATAAGAAG
>JBJKRP010000140.1:0-2555 GCA_046704565.1 Ignavibacteriaceae bacterium
TCTGCAAGTCGGGATGTATCGATAAAAAGGAAAAGGAGGTCGATTTCAGCCGATGCGTAGCTTGCTACAACTGTCTTGCCGTCTGTCCAACAGATGGAATTAATTATTCACTAAGTATAAAAAGCAGAGTGTTAAATAAAGACACAAACATAGACTTCAGGAAAAGAGATTTCATTCTTTCAATAGCGGGATTAGTACTGGCGCCGGCAACTTCAATTTTAGCCCAGGCTAAGATTGTCGCAAAGAATCCGAGCAAAGTTCCGATTATTAAAAAGTATCCTGTAACGCCGCCCGGCTCAATCAGCATAGAACACTTTACAAGCAAATGTACGGCATGCAATCTCTGCGTAAGCGCATGCCCCGTGCAGGTTCTGCAGCCTTCTTTTTTAGATTATGGTGTTCTCGGCATTATGCAGCCTAAGATGGATTACCAAACGAGCTACTGCAACTTTGAATGTGTCATCTGCAGTCAGGTTTGTCCAAGCGGGGCTATCCTGCCGATCAAACCGGATAAGAAAAAAACAACTCAGCTCGGTAAGGTGAAATTCATTAAAGATAATTGTATTGTTTATACGGACAAGACGGACTGCGGCGCTTGCTCGGAACACTGCCCAACTAAGGCAGTCTCTATGGTTCCATACCAGGAAGGCGGGAAGCAAATTGCAAATTTACGGGCGCCGCAAGTGCAAGATGAATACTGCATCGGATGCGGTGCATGCGAGAATGCGTGTCCCGTTCTACCGTACAAGGCAATCTATGTTGAAGGCAATCCCGTACACCAGATTGCTAAGAAGAAAGTAGAAAAAAAGATTGAGGAAAAAGTAAACTACAAGGAAGAATTTCCTTTTTAGAATTTATTTTCTTCCAGATATTTGTGCAGCGCCGTGCGAAGTATCTTTTTTAGTAATATCTTTTAAACCTGCACCATCAAGCCAGGAATAAATTTCTCTCTCCGTAAAAGTATCGCCGCTTTGAGTATTAACAAGCATATTCAAGGCAAACAATGCACCGCTCGCCGGCAAGGTCCGGTCTTCGCTCATTGCATAATCCTGAATAACAATCTGCCCGTTTTTATTTAGAGCTCGTGCACACTTATTAATAAGATTTTTATTTTCTTCAAAGGAATTGCTGTGAACAATTGCAGACAGAAAAACCATATCGTAACCGGAGCCAATATCGTCATACAAATAATTTCCTTTGATAGTCTTGATCTTTGCCTCGAGTCCGGCTACAGCAATGTATTTCTGTGTTAAGGCAACTACATCGGGAAGATCGAAAACAGCGGCAGCGATATCCTGCTTTGCTTTTACAAATCCTATTGAGTAGGCGCCCGAGCCGCCGCCTACATCAAGAACATTTTTAACATGTGTCAGGTCAAGCAGCGCGATATCGCCTTGAACCTGTTTAACAGCTCTGTAATGCATTGCTTCAATAAAATTTTCGAGCCAGTTTTTGTCACCGTAATTTTTTACCTGAGCCGGTTTACCGGTTCTAATGACGTTTGTCAGACCCGTCCACGAGTCCCAAAGATTTACGGCATGCAACATGTTTGAAATATAATCCGGCTTTCCTTTAACAAGGTACCTTAACGAGAAGCTCGTGTTGGAAAACTTGTTGTTTCTTTTCTCAAGAAAATCCATCGTGCAAAGCGCATTCATCAAGCGGTCTGTTGCTCTCGCTTCGGAGGAAGCGACTTTCGATACTTCTTCGGACGTTCTGGATTCATCACCAATAATTGTAAATATCCCAAGCTCCAGTGACGTCAGCAAAATCCTGCTCGTCTGGAAGCCGTAAATAATATCTCGAAATTCCTGTGGATTCATAATCTGTCTTTCCTAAAATTCTACAATTTTCTTTTCATTGCTGCTCTTGATTGCAGCATCTATAATGCGTGCTGTTATCAAAGCTTCTTCCGGTTTAACGGCTAATTCCCTTCCTTCGGCTATCGCTTTATAAAGATTACTGAAGAAAACCGGATAATTTCCCTTTTCGGTTTCAATTTTCTTTTTTACTTGAACGCCGTTAACCGTTGTATCAATCGAACCCCAAAATTCTTCCGGGTCCTTTCCCCAATCTTCTGAATTTTTGAAGCCGGTTAATTTCAAAGTGTCTTCCTGCGGGTCTAATCCAAACTTCATAAATGAGCCTTCGGTTCCATGTAGAGTAAACCTTGGTAAAGGAATCTTAGAAAGGAAATTGCTCTTCAAAGTTACCTTGAGTTTTTTATAAAATAAAATTATTTCGAAGCAGTCAATTATCTTGCCGCCCGGTCTTTCAGTCCGCAAATCTGCAAACAAAGAATCCGGTTTGCCGAACAAGCAGAGAGCCTGGTCAATCAAATGAGGACCAATATCGTGCAAATGCCCGGTGCCCGGCAGTGTTTCTTCTTTCCATGTGTTAGGCTTAATAAAGTTTCTAAAACGGTCGAAGTGAGATTCGTATTCGACAAGCTCACCAAGAAGCTTGTCCCGAACAATTTGTTTAACAGTAAGGAAATCCCCGTCCCATCTTCTGTTCTGAAAGACAGTTAGTATTTTCTTTTGCCGTTTTGATAG
>JBJKRP010000141.1:0-5502 GCA_046704565.1 Ignavibacteriaceae bacterium
ATACGCTACTACCTCTACTTTAAGCCAGGCAATCGAAAAATCTTTTTTGTTGCCGCCCTGCGGAAGGCTATTCAGATATTGAGCTATTGTTTGCATGTTAACGCTTACAAAAGTAGCTTTCGACTGGTTCGAATAAACCGGGACCTGCTTGCCGTTTTCATCGGTATAAAATAATGGAACATCCCATTCCTTTTCCACAGAGGAACCGGCGGGATAGTAAGAGATGTAAACCCTTGGCGAATAAATTATGCCCGGCTGTGAAGTCCAGCTTACGTAAACAAAATCTTTTCCGGTAGGAGGCACGGTTTTGTCGCTGTTATTATCAAAGAAATTAACAGGATCGACCTCCGGGAGCTGCGTAGTCGATTGCAGAAGACGACCGTTGGGCAGCAGCGCTTCAATATCTACATATTGGTTTTCTTCCGGCATCAAATTATTAACATAATAGCAATGCACGGAATCTTTGTATCTTGATGTATCAATCCTTACAATTGTAGTATCGCGCATCGGGTAGAGAGTATCCTTGTACCAAAGATTTACCTGTGCACCGACGATTGCCGGGTCCTGGGTATTCGTAGCAGGATTTACTCCGTCGCCGGGCTCGTAGCTTCCGGTTAACGTAACCACCTGGAAAGTAGTATCGCTCCTCATAATACCGGTTAGAACATACCTCTGCCGGAAAGGCGCATTCGGATCAAAGGTATTATTGCAGGAATAATTTATAAGTCCGAAAGAAATTATAAAAAAAAGTATCCCGTACTTTTTCATAGCTCTACCTTTAAGGTTGCGGTCGGCAAAAACGGCAGCATATATACACGTGCGCCGGTATTCCTAACAAAGTAGAAAATGTTTTTCCTGTTGTAAACGTTTATCACGCTGGCATCAATAGTAAATTTAAAAGGTGAAATTTCAAAATACTTGCTTACGCTTAAATCCAACCGGTGATAATCCGGCAGGCGTGCCAGATCTTTATCAGCTAAAATTCCTACCGGCTTATAGCTTTCATAAATCTGCCAGTTCGAATAAAAGTCCTGGAAATAAAATTTGTCATAATATCCCATACTTTGAGTAAACGGAAGTCCTGAGTCGAAGACCCAAACGGCGCTAGCCCGCCAACCCGCTCCAAAATCATAATCGAACATTATGTTAAAGGAATTTCTAACATCATACCTGGGATAGTAAATCCAGCCGTTTAGATTATTATAAGCCCAGCTTAAAGTATATGATGTGGTAATATTAAGAGGAGCTTTATTATATTTTAACTGGAACTCATAACCGTATGATTCTCCGCTCGTCGCAAGTAAATCCGGGTCTGAGTCAAGTATCTTATTGTTATTTAAAGTTGGTATGTTCTGCAAAACTTTATAGTACGACTCGGCATCGAGCGAAAGGAAGTCGGTAAAATTTACAGTAGCCCCGCCGGAATAAATTATGTCGGTAGCCGGTTTAAGATAGCTGGGAGTAATAATCCACGGCTCAAACAGAGATATAACTTCGTTCTCATCGGAAAGCGTTGTCATCTGTTGATCATAAATTCCCCATGAAGCCTTAAGAGTTATAAGAGGATTAACATTGTATGTTAGGTTTAGATAAGGATCTAAAAGGAGATTACCATTGTCTGATTGTGATAATCCGGCAAGTACTACCCTTGTACCAAGGCTTGCGCCGAAATCTGAATACCGTAAAAATTTATAATAGAGGTAAAAGTCGATGTTGCTTCCGCTTGAGCCGATATCGGAAGTAGCGCCGAGAGAATTCTGCAATAATAGTTTTGTATCTATGTTTTTTATTTCGAGCCCCGTATGCAGCTCATCTTTCGAATTATAAATGTAAGTGAACTTTGAATTGAAAGTAATATCGTTGACAGAATTGGTCTCAGGTGCTGCGCCGCTAAGCTTAGGGCTTACTTCTCCGTCGAAATTACTCATCGAAAGATCTATCTCAAAGAACAAGGGGGAATCCGTAATCTGGATCCACCTCATGCCAAGCACGCTGTTGTACCAGCTCAAATCTTCAACAAGCGGATCGCTGTTTATCAACCTGTCGCCGCTGAAGAATCCGTCAAGAATAATTTTTGAACCTGGAATGAAATCCGGATTTGCATAACTGAGCTTAAAAGATCCGTCGTAGAAATCAATCGGAGCGTTCTGGTTGTTAAGAAATTTTCTTAGAATTTCAGTTGAATAGCTTTTCCGGGCTGAGATAATAAAAGAGCCGTGCGGTATCGGTCCATCCAGCAAAACCTTACCGGTAAGAAAACTGGAGCTTGCAATAGCGTCGAAATTGTTTTTGTTACCATCCTTTGTAATTATGTTAAGTACCGATGAAAGCCTGCCGCCGTATTCGGGGGGGAAGCCGCCTTTGTAAAACTCAACGCTGTTAATTATGTCCGGATCTACAACGCTGAAAATTCCAAATGCATGAAAGGGATTGTAAATCGTAACGTCGTTCAATAAGACCATATTCTCGTTGCTCGGGCTTCCTCTTACATAATATCTTGCCGATACATCTCCGGTCGATTGGACGCCGGGTATGTAATGCAGCGACCTGAAAATATCCGACTCAATACCTTTAGGAGCCATCTCAATGCTCATCATGGAAATTCTCTGCAAGCCTAAGTCGGTTGCATTCTTTTCTGTATTCCTTTTACCAACCTTTTCTACCTGCTGCATCATAATGCTTGTTGGGACCAGACCTACCTTAATATCGTTTATTTTATCAGGAACAATATGAACTCTTATTGTCTTTGTAATATATCCCATAAATGAAATGGAGACGGTATAATTTTTATTTGCCGGTATGGAGGGAATAAAGAAGTAGCCGTTTGAGTTTGAGACTCCGCCCGATTTCAATTCACGGATCTGTATATTTGCGAAAGGAAGTACCTCGCCGGTTGTGGAGTCGGTAACTATTCCTCTTAACGTCCCATTTTCCTGGGCTATTATTAATGGAGAAAAAATTCCGGGTAATAAGAAATAAAATGAAATTAAAATTAAGAAGATAATTTTAGCAGATGATATTTTCATTGCCTACACCCTTGTAGCAGCCCGACAAAAAAATAATCATCTTTAACGACCCGCCATCGGTCTTGTCTTTTCTTAAAGACAATCCGTCCGAATAAAAAAGATGTGCTGTCAAGATACCCTTCTGAATTCTACCTCGTAAGGAGAAAATTTAATTCTAATCTAAAACCGGCGCCAATATACTACACTCATAAACATTAAGCAATAACTTTTACATTATACGAAACTAAAATTACTTAGATCAAAATAAATCTTTCCGGCTATTATTATCCGGTATTGCCGTCTTTCATTATGCTATTTTTCTTCCTTAAAGAAAAAGTATTTCTTTCCCAGAATACTCCGTTCTGGTAGCCTTGAATGCGTCTATCTTTATCCGCCTTCTCTAATCTTTTGTTTGCAAGACATACATATTCTTCGGATAATTCAACAGCATAGAAATTTCTATTTAATTTTTTAGCTACTACCGCCGTAGTTCCCGAGCCTGCAAACGGATCAAGAACTATGTCGCCATCATCAGTACTCGCAAGAATTAACTTTGCGACAAGCTTCTCCGGCTTCTGGGTAGGATGATCGGTATTCTCAGGCATACTCCAGAACGGAATGCTTATGTCTGTCCACAAATTACCGGGATGAGTAAGCCGGAAGTTTCCTTCTTCGCTTTCTTTCCAATCCTTAGGATTACCGTTCTCCTTATATGGAGCCATGACTTTCCTTTTAAGCTTTATTGCATCTATATTGAATTTATACTTTCCTGATTTAGTGGCAAACCATATATCTTCATGAGAGTTTTTAAAATTTGATTTAGCACCTCTGCCCTTTTCTCTTTCCCAGGTAATTCTGTTCCGGACGATTAATTTATCTTTTATCTCCGGGTAAATTAAAGTTGAAGTCTGCCAATCGCAGCAAATGTAAACGGTGGCAGTCTCTTTAAGAGATGGCAGCAGCAAGTCAAGCCAGGATTTGAACCAGTTAATATACTTTTCTTCGGTCGTTTTGTTGAAGCTGTTTCCGTGAAACTGCTTGCTCAGGTTATACGGAGGATCGAGGAACAACAAATCAACAGATGCTTTTGGAATTAGTTTGGCTGCCTTAAAAATGTCGCCTTGTATGATAGAATTAAGCGGAAGCTTTTCTTTAATTCTACTAAGACGCACAATATTCTTTAAATATACTTTTCTTTCTTCTTCTGAAAGCGTAATAGTTCTATTTCTCGGTGCCCTGACTTTTGTCATTTTATATTTTTTACGCAAATATAAAATCTTTCATCTGATAAATCATAGTCCTTACGGTTCAGAGCCTTTCATTTTTTACCGAAGAGAAAAACAATGAGCAAATGTGGTTTAAATTGCCTCATATCCCGATTCTATAAAATTATTATAACAGCCAATTATAATGCTTCAAGCTATTTTTTTATAAAATTAGAGTTCATTATTGGATTCTTGTCTGGATTTTACGGATTTTTGTAGTGACCATTTAATTTTACCTGGAGACGATTTTCTAATGGCAGTGATAAAACCATTCAAAGCACTAAGACCCGCAAAAGAAACTGCGCCTAAAGTTGCAAGCGTTCCATACGACGTAGTTAATACCGAAGAAGCCAAGCAAGCTGCTGAAGGAAATCAGCTAAGCTTTTTAAGAGTTACACGTTCCGAGATTGAACTGGATTCCAACACCGATGCTTATTCACCTAAAGTATATCAGAAGGCAAAAGAAAATTTGCAAAGATTAATTTCGCAGGCTCCTCTTAAAGTTGATGAGAGCGGGCATTTTTATCTTTACAGATTGGTAATGGACGGCAGAGCGCAAACCGGTATTGCGGCAGCTTTTTCTGTTGATGATTACGATAACAATGTAATCTTAAAGCATGAGAAGACGCGCAAGGTAAAAGAAGACGACCGTACAAATCATATTGTTACAACAGGCGCGCAGACAGGTCCGGTTTTCCTTACTTACAAACCTGTTAAAGCAGTCGATAAGATTGTTGATGAGACGATGAAGAATAATCTCCCGCTTTTTGATTTTACTTCGGACGACGGAATCAAGCATTCAATCTGGACATTGCCGGATAGTCTTAATAATTCAATTATAGATGAGATTGGCAAAGTTAAAAATCTTTATATTGCAGACGGGCACCACCGTGCGGCAAGCGCAAGCCGGGCAAGAAAAACAAAGCAGGATGCAAACCCGAATCACTCAGGCAAAGAAGAATATAATTATTTCCTCGCAGTGCTTTTTCCGGCAGACCAGTTAAAGATTCTTCCGTACAACAGGATTGTTCTGGATTTAAATGGAAAATCAAAAGATAAATTCCTTGATGAGATTAGTGAGAAGTTTCATGTTGAAAAGACGGATAAAAAACAGCCGGTAGAGCAAAAGACATTCGGAATGTACATCGACGGTGAATGGTTTATGCTTAAGTCAAGAGATTCGGTTCTTGCAAGCAACAGTCTTTCCAAATCCGTAGCAGGTACTCTTGATG
>JBJKRP010000142.1:0-2861 GCA_046704565.1 Ignavibacteriaceae bacterium
ATATTTTTTAGATATTTGATTTAAGGAAAGTTGATCTTTATCAGCCAGGATTTGCTGCCGTATTTCTTTGGATATTTTCATTCTAATTCTGTTTACTGATAATAGGACCTGGGGACGATATGAAAAAAACGATCAAGTACATACTTAGCCCGGCAAAAAAGCTTAGCGAGAATCCCCAAACCATAGAAAAAATTATAGCAAGCACCGAACCCAAAACCGACATTATTCCGTTAACTCCATACATCCATGGAATATATTTTACAAGATTGCCTTGCTTTAAAATTTGTATCCCTGTCGGGAACGGAATACCAAGCAAAAAGCCGAAAGGCAGCAGCAATACAAAACAAACAATTGCTCTTAGAACCAGTCCGTATGCCAGCAAAACATTTAAAATTACAGGATAAACAAAAAACAAAATAACTCCTGCAATTACTATTAAGCTTGAAATACTTTTTAGACGTTTTACTGCATTATCCGGGTGTATTTTCCCGCCGGTAAAGCTGCCGGCTCCCATTCCAACTAATAAAGAACCGAGCAGTATGGATAAGGCTATTGTCGGCGAGCCGAGATAAAGAATGAATTTCTGGAACAGCGATATTTCCAGTATCATAAATCCGATACCGATACAAATGAAAACAAAAAGAGGAAATAAGACCCTGTCTCTTCCTTTCCTGTTCTTTTTCGATTTTGACTTTGTCTTTACTAAAGGAATTAATACCGAAAAGCCTGCAATAACCAATACTGCTATTAGAAGATTTTCAAAATCACCGGGCACGCCTTTAGCCACTTTATAAAAATACGGACTGTCGTCATATACAGGCGAAATATCCGAGCTGTTTCTTTCGATAATCTCTTTAAGCGATCCCTGTCCGTCCTTAATAGTATTCAGCAGAACATTTTCAACTTCGCTGCCGTTAGGATTATTCATATAAGGGAAATAAGTTATATTAGGGAAATCCGGAGGAAGACGCTTTGCCAAACTTGCTATGGCGTTAACTTCTGCCGGGGAATATGCGGATTTCTTAATTACAATTGTCGGAGCATAATCCCTTCCGAGAATTAGAAAGTGGTTGATGGCGTCGGAATTATCAATACCTTTTTCCTTAAAGGCATATAAGGTTGTTATAATCAGCCTGACAAGCTCCCATCTGTTATGAACCGTAAAAATCAGTTCCCCGTTCGGCGTTAAAGTTTTTAAATAGTCCTTTATCGCTTCCACGGTTAACAGGTAATTTTCATTGGAGGCGAGCCCGTCGATATTCTGCAGTTGTTTTGTCGAGGGAAGAGCCAGGACGATAACATTGTAATGACCGCGGCTGCTCCTTATAAAATGGCGACCTTCTGCTACATCTATTTTTACGTTTGGAAATTTTGTATAGATACCGCCGTTAAAGCTGCTGTATTGCTTTACTATATCGACAAAGCTCCTGTTTATTTCAACGCCGGTAATATTCTTTATTCCTCCGAGGAGCCCGGTAAGAATTTCTTTTCCTCCGCCGGGTCCTATTACAAGCATGTTTTTCTTTTGTTCTTCCGTCAGGAATAGAAACGGGATTGCCGTTGTATGATGCAGCAGCAGGTTATTAAGCAGAGTATCATGGTGCGCAATGTCCCCGTTGAACCTGTACATCTGTGTACCGGCCGAACCGTCGATGAAAAGGTCTTTAACTAAGCTTTGATTATCATATTCTACAAGGTCTGACCGTCCGTCTATACTCCACCTGCTTTCGATTATGTTTGGTGCTATACTTTGGTTCTGATAAGTATGATAGATGTCCTTTTCAGGAAAGTCGCCGATCGGTATCTTCCCTAATAAATCATTTTTACCGAAAGCTGTAAGCACTAAGGCTAACCCGGTTAAGCCCGCATACAGCAAAGTCCGTCTTGTCTTTTTAACATTTAAAAAATTAACCGCCGAAATAAATAAAACGAGCGCTAAGAAAAGAACGGCATTTACGGCATTAAATAAATTAAATACAAATATTGATAATATAGAGCCGAGCGCCGCTCCCGCAAGATCCGAAGCATAAATTCTAAAGCCTTCATTTGCATAACTTCTATAAAACTCAGCGTACACAATACCTGCAAAGAAAAATGGAATAAAAAGAAGAAAGAAATAAACGTACGGGTTGCTTATGGAAAGAAAAATAACGAATAAAATAAAAGCCGTAAGAGATGCGCCCGAAAGATAAATGAACAAGCTGAAAACCTTCCGACTCTTAGCCGCTCCGTTTTCAGGCTTTATTTTATAGAAGGAATAAATTCCGCCGCTCCCCAAGCCTAAAATAGCCAAAGACAAAATTATGAAGGCATAATTTTGTACAAATATCACTGAGGTAATTCTTGTTGATATAATTTCAAAGCAAATAACTACTGCAGAGATTACGAGAAGATTTAAATTGAATTTTTTAAGATCGTTCATCTCTAATTTGATGAGATTGCTTCGGATAAGGCTTTTGGGAATATTTCAACGCCGTACTTTTTCTTTAGCCTTGCATCAATTTCATCCGAAATCTTTTGACGGTAAAAATCCTTGAATGCCTTTTCCACGCGTTCGCCTTTAACCTCGTCATAAGTAAGCAGCTTCTCAGGCAGTATTTTAAAGCATTTAATAACGGCGAACTGTTTCCCTTCGGTTGAATCATAATATTCAATCGGTCCGGCAGATTCATTTAAGCTCAATTTAAATGCCGCCTTTGCAAGGTAGTCCCCGCCCGCAGTCCTATATGCTTTAAGCTTGCCGTCGCGTTCACGGATAAATACCTTAACCAAAAAGCTATCTGAGACTTTGTTAAACGGCGTCCCGTTCTTAATTTGATTTATATCCGCAGCAGCCTTTGCGCTGTCCGAATATATCCTTG
>JBJKRP010000143.1:0-7850 GCA_046704565.1 Ignavibacteriaceae bacterium
GTAGAAAGGTTAGGAAACAAAATTCCGCTTGACGCGAAATTCTATGAGTCCACCGGTAAGGAAGTAACGTTAAGAGAGCTTGTTGACAAGCCGACCGTGATCGATTTGGCTTATTACAAGTGCAACGGAATTTGTACTCCAATAATGACTGAAGTTGCCGATGTAGTAAACAGAATTGATCTGGTCCCGGGTAAAGATTATAATTTAATTACCGTTAGTTTTAACCCGGAAGAAATGCCTAAAGATGCAGCAAGTAAGAAAGCACAGATAATCAATTTATTAAATAATAATGTGCCTGATTCTGCCTGGAGGTTTTTGACCGGCGACAGTGCTTCGATTAGTGAATTAACTAATGCAGTCGGTTTCAACTATGATTATAAGAATGGAACCTATATACATACCGGCATGCTGGTCTTCGTTTCTAAAGAAGGGAAGATTTGTCAATATATAAAGCCTGGAGATGTAGATTCAGGTATTAATGCAGGCTCTCTAAGAATTCTTCCTTTGAGCTTTAAGATGGCTATAGTTCAAGCCTCAAAAAATAAAGCTCTGCCTGTAATTGAAAATGAGCCGGCATATTGTTTCGACGGCAAGCAGCCGAAGGACGAAGCAATGGTTGATAACTGGTTCAAAATTTCAGGAGCAGGAATCCTTGTTATGGTTGCGGCGCTATTCGTATTTATTGTTCTTAAGCCTAAGAAGAATAAAGCAGACGCCTGAGAAGATTATTGCTTCGCAGGCACTGAGTTTATAAATGAAAAAGTTATTTAAAATATTTTTTATCATTTTAATCGCTTTTGGAACCGGGTACAGCGAAAACAGCGGTTATAAGTCAGACGATGTTGTGGTGCATACCGGCAAGTATATCCCTTTGAATCTTTATTTCAAAGACTCGGAAGGGAAGAGAGTTATGCTAAAAAATTTGATTAATAAGCCTACGGTTCTGGATTTTGTATATTACCGCTGCACCGGAATTTGTACGCCGCTAATGACCGAGATCGCGGATGTAATCGGTAAAGTTGATCTTAATCCCGGCAAGGATTACAACATTATCTGTATAAGCATAAATAATGATGAAACTCCTGCGATTGCTGCGCAGAAAAAACATGAGCTGTTAGGGCTCGTAACAAAAAAGATAGACCCGTCTTCGTGGAAGTTCTTAACGGGAGACAGTCTTTCCATTAAAGCAGTGACAGACGCGGCGGGATTTCATTTTTACAGGCGCGGTAATATAATAGTTCATAAGGGCGTTTTGATTTTTGTCAGCAAGGACGGAAAGATTTGCAGCTATCTTCAGCCCGGATATGACAGGCGCGGAGACTTTTCAATACTTGCATCTGATTTTCAGTTGTCTCTGCAGGATGCAGGCAAGGGCGCAATAACTCCGGGCGTTCTCGGAGCGCTCCAGACTTGTCTTGGACTTAAGAAAGGAAACTTGTACGTCTTCTTTACGATTTTCATCGTAGGGATTTTTACGATAGTGACGACTTTATTAATTATCAAGAAAGCAAATCCTAAGAAAGGAATTATAAAACAAGGTTAATATATGGCAGGTGAAACAATAGCAATGAGCCATAACGGACACGACGTCAGCTACCTTGATTATCAAGGTAAGCACAAAGGAGTGTTAGGCTGGTTACTTTCAACAGATCATAAAAGGATCGGCATCCTTTACATGATTACAGTGCTCAGCTTCTTTGCAGTCGGTGTTACGTTGGGCTTCTTAATAAGGCTCGAACTCTTAACGCCGCAAGGTACGATCGTAGGACCGCAGGCTTACAACGAATTCTTTACCGTTCACGGTATAATAATGATTTTTATTGTTGTCATACCTGTTATACCCGCAGTATTCGGAAACTTCTTTCTTCCGATAATGCTCGGTGCAAAGGATGTTGCGTTTCCGCGGCTCAATCTTTTATCATGGTACCTGTATATATTAGGCGGTACGATGATTCTTCTTTCCTTAGTTCTTCCCGGCGGAGCTGCCGATACAGGCTGGACGTTTTATGTCCCTTACAGCGTTCGTACCGGCACCAACATGATCTTTACTTTATCAGCGGTATTTATAATAGGATTTTCATCAATTCTTACCGGGCTAAACTTTTTAACGACAATACACAGGATGAGGGCGCCGGGCATGAGCTGGTTCAAGATGCCGTTGTTTGCATGGTCGCTTTATGCTACTTCCTGGATCCAGGTAATTGTTACTCCGATCGTAGGGATTACATTGCTGATGGTTATTGTCGAAAGAGTTTTCCACGTAGGTATATTTGACCCGACGCTCGGCGGCGACCCACTCTTGTTTCAGCATATGTTCTGGATGTATTCTCATCCGGCGGTCTATATTATTATTGTCCCAGCTATGGGGGTGATATCCGAGATTGTCCCCGTATTTTCGCGGAGAACAATTTTCGGGTATAAATTTATAGCTTACTCCAGTCTTGGGATAGCGATCTTCGGCTCGCTGGTATGGGCTCACCACATGTTTGCAACCGGGATGAGCAATACTGCGGAGTTTGTTTTCTCTCTACTTACTTTTCTGGTTGCCATACCGAGCGCTATAAAAGTTTTTAACTGGACTGCAACGCTTTACAAGGGTTCCATCAAGCTTGATCCGCCGCTGCTTTATTCTCTAGCTTTTATATTTCTTTTTTCGATCGGCGGCTTGACCGGAATTATCCAGGGAGCCTTAAGCGTTGATATTTATTTAACGGATACATACTTCATAGTCGGTCATATCCACTACGTTGTATTCGGAGGAACAGGCTTCGGATTGTTTGCCGCGCTGCATTACTGGCTTCCTAAAATGTTCGGAAGGATGTATAACAAGAAGGTTGCTAAGGTCGGTTTCTGGACAATCTTTGTCGGTTTTAATGTCCTTTACTTCCCGTTCTTAATCTTAGGATGGATGGGAATGCCGAGAAGGTCTTATCATTATCTGCCGCAGTTCCAGCTTTACCATGTAATTGCAACTGTCGGTTCCTGGATTTTGATTATCGGCTTGCTGATTATGTTTATTAATCTTTTGCATTCTATACTTAAGGGCAAAAAGATTACGGAAGAAAATATTTGGGGAGGCGAGACCCTCGAATGGAAGGTCGCCACTCCTCCAACAGTAGAGAACTTTGAAGAAATTCCTCAAGTAATTGAAGGACCCTATGAATATAAACAAAATGAACTTGCGTTTGAACAGGAGGTGAAATGAGCGATTCTGAAACGTTGACTGTTGCATCCGAACACCCTGAAGAACACTCTCATCGGGACGACATACGCAGCAAGATGGGAATGTGGCTCTTCCTGTTCTCCGAGCTGCTCTTATTCGGAGGCTTGTTCTTCATGTATTCGGTTTACCGCTATATGCACCATGCGGACTTCAGCATTGCCTCCAAGGAAATGAACACATTCTTCGGGACTGCAAACACGATTATTCTGCTTACAAGCAGCTTAACAATGGCGCTTGCCATCAATGCGATGCAGAGAGGGAAGAGAGGTCTTTCAATCTTTCTCCAGATTTTTACCATCCTCTGCGGCGCTGCATTTATGGTTAACAAGTTCCTTGAATGGAGCCATGAATTTGCCGAAGGAAATTATCCGGGTTCCCCGATCCTTGCAGCCAAGCCTCAGGGGCAAATACTTTACTTTGGTTTGTATTATTCCATGGTCGGTTTGCACGGCTTGCACGTACTGGTCGGAATGACGGTAATAACTTTTATGCTTGTCTTTACTATCAGAGGGAAAATTACTCCCGATAATTATGTAAAGCTTGAAGCCGCCGGTTTGTACTGGCACCTGGTAGATATAATATGGATATTCTTGTTCCCGTTATTCTATCTGATAACATAAGCTAAAAAATCTAACTCTTAATCGTAATGCTGTTTAATAACAATCAGATTAAGAAAAAGGATACTTTATAGTCAAATGAATTTATTTTATTCTAAGGAAACTTAATGGAGAATATAAAAGAACATACCGAACATTCGCACAGCTACGGCACGTATGTACTGGTTTGGCTTGCTTTAATTACGCTGACCGGGCTGACTGCCGTGGTTGCGGGAATAAACTTCGGAGAGCTTAGCGTGATAGTTGCTATTGTAATCGCTGTTATAAAGTCTTATCTGGTACTTACAGAGTTTATGCATTTAAAAACGGAATCGCGGACATTTAAGGCATTTATATTTGTTGCGCTGTTCTTCATAGTGGTTTCTATGACGCTTTTGTTCACTGATTATTCTTTTATGGTAAGGAAATAAATATGTTAGCTGATGCATCGAATTTTGTTCAGCCTGTAGATAATGCCTTTATAATTATTGTAGCTATTTGTGTCTTCTTCCTGGTGTTGATAACGGCGTTAATGGTTACGTTTGTTATCAAGTATAATGCTAAGAAAAACAAGCCTGCAAAAAACGTCCACGGCAACGTACCGCTTGAGGTTGCCTGGACTGTTATCCCCGTCATTTTGGTCTTGTACATGTTTTATCTTGGATGGACTGGCTATGTACAAATGGTTGACGCACCGAAGAATTCAATGGTTGTTGATGTTTATGCGCAGATGTGGCGGTGGTCTTACAAGTATCCGAACGGAGTTGAGACCGATACATTGTACTGCCCGATCAACAAGCCCGTAAAGGTACTTCTCCACTCGAGAGATGTTGATCATTCTTTTTATGTACCGGCGTTCAGGATAAAGAAAGACGTTATTCCGAGCAGGACAAACTTTGAATGGTTCCTGCCTAAGCGGCTTGGGACTTATGACGTCTTCTGTGCGGAGTATTGCGGGTTAAGACATTCTTACATGTACAGCGCGGTAGTTGTAATGCCGCAGGATAAATATAATAAGTGGATGGCAGCCCAGGTTAGTAAGATGAATGAAACTGCAGATTCATCCACTCAATAAAAATCGACGAATGACCAATGACAAATGAAATGAATTCGTTAGTAGTAAAAACTGAAGATAGGATATCTAAGCCGAAAGCTGATTCGCGCATGGCGGAAAGTTTAAGCGGGAAGCTAAGGATAGTTGCAGAGTTGACCAAGCTGCGCATTACGTTTTTTGTTACGCTTACTACTGTATTTGGATATATATGCTTTGCTGAAAGAATTTCGATTGCAATAATTTTTCCGGCTCTTGGAATACTTCTGCTTTCATCCGGCTCTGCGGTAATTAACCATTTCCAGGAAAGAAAGACGGATGCATTAATGAAACGGACAAGAAATCGTCCGTTGCCGTCAGGAAAAATTTCTCCCGTTAATGCTTTGATGCTTGCGCTGGTTTTAGTCATTTCAGGTTCGTTGGTTTTATATTATGGTTCAGGCTGGCTTGCGCTCGGATTGGGCTTGCTTAACCTTGTCTGGTATAACGGAATTTATACGCCGTTAAAAAAAATAAATGCACTGGCAATCATTCCAGGCTCGTTAGTCGGAGCTTTGCCGCCCATGGTAGGCTGGGTTGCTGCAGGCGGAAGCATTCTTGATCCGCAGATTTTGATTTTAGGATTTTTCTTTTTCATCTGGCAGATACCCCACTTCTGGCTTCTGCTGATGATATTCGGAAAAGATTATGAGCAGGCAGGCTTCCCTACGTTGACGCAAATCTTCAGTGTAGACCAGCTTTCGCGGATTACTTTTATCTGGATCTCTGCAACATTTGTAACAAGCATGCTGATTCCGCTCTTCGGGATTCTTAAGAATAATTATTTTGAACTTGGAATTCTTGCTGCCGGAATATGGCTAACCTGGAATTCGCTTAAGCTGCTGCGACCGAAAAAAGAAAATGTATGGTTCAAGTTTGCGTTCTATGATATAAACATTTTTGCGATACTTGTAGTTATAATTTTAACGATTGACAAGCTGATTGCATAGTGCGGGATGCAAGACTAAAAGCATAACCGTACCGATTAAAGATAAATTGAAAATTAATTACTATACGAGAGTATTAAATGAATCTTTTAGACAAACTGGTTATCCCTCTTTCTCCTGAGCATATTGCTCTTCTGCATTACATTTCTATGCTGATATTCTTTCTTTTTGTCCCTTTCATCAGCATAGTTTTGGGCGGAACGGTACTTTCTTTGGCATTCAGGCGGAAAGGAATGAAGGAGAACAACAATACGTATCAAAGGTTTGCCAAAGATGTTATTGAAACCGTAACAATAAATAAGGGCATCGGGATAATGCTAGGGATTGTTACTCTCATTACTTCCATTTTAATTTACATCCAGCTCTTTCATAGTTCAAATTTAATTACCGTAAACTATCTCTTCTGGTCGTTGGTATTTGTTACCATCGGCATTATACTTATTTACACCTACCGGTATTCGTTTTCATTTAGCGAGCTTTTTGCATCTGTAGGCGAATCTAATCCACCGGAAAGCCTTGCCGAAGAGGTTGAGAAATACCGAGAAAGAAGTACAAGGCTTAGCTTTAAGGCAGGCAGGTTCGGATTAATATTTTTGTTTATCGGTTTGTGGCTCTTTGCTGCGGGTGTTTCTTTAGGATTTTTCCCTGCGGACTGGACCACGACAAATATCTTTGCCATTCTTTTTTCATGGGCAGTTATTTCGAGGTATGTAACTATCTTATTAGCCGCCGCCGCTTTTACAGGCGCAACTATTCTCTTCAGTTTTTTTTATTGGGAAGGCGGCAGGAAGGATATTGACGGGGAGTATAAAAATCTTGCCCGGAATGCCGGAATTATTTTAACGGCTGCGCCTGCGGTAATACTTCCGCTGTTCCTTTTGTTGGATTTAACAGGCTTGCCGGGAAGCTCTCTTTCGGGACCGGTGTTTGCATTCTTTACTCTCGGCGTTCTGCTCCTGTTCCTTGCTTATCATTATCTTTACGTAATGTACAAGAACAGCAGCACCAACTATAGCATACACCTTTTCATTGTCATTCTGCTTACTATATTATCTACAATCATTGCCGATCAGACTGCAATGATGAACGCAACCAAGATGCAGACCTTTGTACTTGCACAGAATTTCGAAAACACCATGGCAAAGCTTACTGCAACAAACAGCCCTGCTCCTAAAATCAGCGGTGAAGAGATATACAAAAATGTATGCTCTGCATGCCACAGCTTTGATCATGTAGTTGTCGGTCCCCCTTATAAACAAACCCTGCCTACATTTAAGGGTAATGTTGATGAGCTTGTTGATTTTATTCTACATCCGACACATAAAGTTCCCGGATACCCCGATATGCCCAACCCCGGCTTAAACCCTGCGCAGGCACATGCTGTAGCAACTTACATTCTTAAAGAAGTAAAGAAGTACGAATAGAGAATTCATGCCGCAGGTCTGCGGATAAAGACGGTGCTGACCGGAAAGTAATGGCGTTAAGGTAATTCAAAAATTATTTTCTGTTCAGCGCCGTCCCGCAGACCTCTATTTATGAATATGTTTTCGACTTTACCGCTGATAATTTCTTAATAACTGTACTTATCTCCCTTTTCAAGGGTTTCCGTATTAATCGAATGTAATTTCTTTTCAAATACATTAAAAGACATTTTATGTCTTTCTCTAAAAAGTTATAAAGTCTGTTCTAATCCCACAGCTCTTGGGAGCCAGCAACAGTACATAATCCCGGATTGCTTACTCTTCACTCAGGTCTAAATCGTGAAGAATATCCGTAATAACATCTTCTATAATATTATTAAATAGTCAGCCCTTAAAAGCAAAATAAGGCATTAAAATAAAACCGATTAAGATGAAAAATGCTAAGGAATAAATGCAAGAATTAATATATTTGCATAAAAAATCTTGCAAAATAAAATGATAAAAAAGACAGGAAAGAAAACCCAGATCAGTATGTTCTTCACGTTAAAGGATACCTTAGATCAGAAACATCCA